>NZ_JAPEHS010000008.1:0-57124 GCF_028823565.1 Psychrobacter sp. A3 | reverse complement strand
CCGAAGATGGCGAGCGTACCATGCAAACCTATCTTGGAACCTCAAGCGACATCACAGCAGAAAACGTCGATTTTGACGCGCTGACACAAACCGACTGGCTGTATCTAGAAGGCTATCTGGCGATGACTGAGAGCATCCAACCTGCGATGACTAAACTGCGCCAGCAAGCAGGTCTTCATAACGCCAAAATCGCGGTGAGCTTCGCCGACCCTGCGGTGGTGAAGTTTGCCAAAGACGGCCTACTCAATATGCTCGGCAATAAAGTTGCAGTGATATTCTGTAATAGCGAAGAGGCCAAGCTATTTACTGACAAAAAACAAATCAAAGCCGCCGCCCGCGCGCTCCTTGAGCATTGCCAGACCGCAGTCGTCACCGATGGCGCGAATGGCGCAATCATCGCTCATAAGTCAGATGACCACTCAGAGTTGGAGATTTATGAAGTCGCCACGCCAGCGGTGGCCAATGTCATCGACACCAATGGCGCAGGTGATAACTACGCGGGCGCTTTTTTGTATGCGCTATCGCAACACTATAGCCTGCCTGAGTGTGGTCGTCTGGCAAGCGCTGTCGCCGCCCAAGTCATTCAGCAATTTGGCCCGCGCCTTGCCTCCCAAGACTATAAAGAGATTGCGCAGCGCGTATTATCCGCTTAATAAGCATGTAGGGCGTGTCCCTAATTCAAGCTTTTATGACTAAATGGGCTAAAAATGGCTAAATCTTTGGCAAACGGTGTCAAATAGCTGGCCAATATCTTGATATTACCTGCGCTATTTTCCTTGTTTGCCTGCGATTTATCTCATTTTTATCACCATTTTTAAAATAGGGACACGCCCTAGTCTAAGCGATATTTCGTGCCAAATAAAAGCCCGTATCTTATCGATATGGGCTTTTTTGTGACGTATAAATAGCGTACGGATATGACCAGTATGACAATATTAAGCCGCAGCCAATGCTTGTGCCAGATCGGCTTTGATGTCGTCGATATGCTCGATACCGATAGAGAGACGCACCATGTCAGCACTGACCCCAGCGTTGGCAAGCTCTTGCTCATTGAGCTGGCGATGGGTGGTGGTCGCTGGGTGACACGCCAACGATTTGGCATCACCGATATTGACCAAGCGCGTGATCATCTGCAGCGCATCGATAAAGCGGGCGCCAGCCTCCAGCCCACCTTTTACCCCAAAGGTTAAAATAGCAGAAGGCGTGCCTTTCATGTATTTTTTGGCCAGCTCATGCTCAGGGTGGTCCGATAGACCTGCATACTTAACCCAAGCGACTTTGTCATGGTCGCGCAGATACTCAGCGACGGCCTGGGCATTTTGTACATGGCGCTCCATACGTAGGCTGAGCGTCTCCATACCTTGCAAAATACCAAAGGCATTTAATGGGCTGATTGCCGCCCCAGTATTGCGTAGCGGAGCCACACGGGCACGAGCGATAAACGCCGCAGCGCCGACGTCTTTGACAAAGTTGACACCGTGATAGCTCTCATCTGGGGTATTGAGCAGCGGGAAACGCTCAGGATAGTCGCCCCAAGGGAACGTACCACTATCGACAATCGCGCCGCCGATCGAGGTGCCCGTACCGCTCATGTACTTGGTCAATGAGTGAATGACAATATCCGCGCCAAACTCAAACGGGCGGCAGAGCGCAGGCGTCGCCACCGTACTATCTATTACCACAGGCACGCCATACTCGTGAGCGATATCACTTAGCGCTTGGATATCTACGATATTGCCCAGCGGATTGCCGATACTCTCAGCAAACACCATTTTGGTCTTATCATCGATAAGATCGCGAATTGCTTCTGGCTCTTTGTGGTCAAAAAAACGTACTTCAATGCCTTGACGCGGTAGCGCATGGGCAAACAAATTATAAGTACCGCCATATAGCGTCGATACCGCAACGATATTATCACCCGCTTCACAAATCGTCTGAATGGCATACGTGATGGCCGCCATGCCTGATGCCACCGCCAGCGCTCCGATACCGCCTTCTAATGCAGCCACCCGCTCTTCTAGTACCGCATTGGTTGGGTTCATGATACGGGTATAGATATTGCCTGCGACCTTGAGATCAAACAAGTCAGCACCGTGCTGGGTGTTGTCAAACGCGTATGAGCTGGTGTGATAAATGGGTACGGCGACCGCTTTGGTCGTTGGCTCAACTTGGTATCCGGCATGGATGGCCAAGGTTTCAAGACGCGGTGTATTTTGGTTTTGCTGGTCTGGTTGTCCGTCACTCATACTGTGCTCCTATTTAGGTATTTATGATTCAATAAGGATATCATGATAAAAAAATGTCAAATCGTTATCTTTACGCCGCTGTCGCTAAACGCCATCTACAAAAACGATAGGCATAAAAAAAGCTGAGTTAATCATAACTCAACTTCTTTATGAAAAGAATAGCAAATCATTCATCTCTTAATGACAAAAACTCATAAGCGACCATACTATTTGATCTAAGTAGCTTTGTTTAAGATTTAAGTAGCGTTGTCTAAGCTGAATGGTTTGAGCGACTTTGCCGCGCCGATTATTTATAATACGCATTTTCAGTACGGCTATGGTCGGTTTCGTCAACCACTTGCGTCAGCTCAGGAATCTGCTGCTTAAGCTGGACTTCGACACCTTGGCGTAAGGTCATATCCACCGCTGAGCAGCCCTGACAGCCACCACCGAACTTTAGCACGGCTGTCAGACCAACGCCTTCTTCGTCGATCAGCTCTAGCAAGTCCACCATACCGCCGTGCGCGGCCAAGCCTGGGTTAATCTCTGATTGCAAGATATAGTTGATACGCTCTTCGACACTGGCATCAGCACCGACCTTTGGTACTTTTGAGTTTGGCGCACGGAAGGTGAGCTGCCCACCAAAACGGTCTTTATTATAATCAATCACCGCATCTTCTAAGTACGGCACTGAAGCCGCCTCGATAAACGCCGAAAAATCGTCATACGTGAGCACCAAATCCGCGCCGTCTTCTTCGCCTGGCTGATTGTACGCCATGCAGCACTCGGCGCGCGGCGTACCTGGATGCTCAACAAAAATACGGACACCGATACCGTCGATGTCTTGCTTGGCCAACAAATCGGCCAAATAACCTTGCGCCGACTTTGTGATAGTGATGTTACTTTTTACGTCCGCTTGCTCAGTATCTAGCGCTGACTCATAGTCTGCTGACTGATCCAACTGATTAGCAGCTTGATTGTGTTCACTCATAATGTTTCCTATGTGTTATGACACAAACGCGATACCTGTCGTGGCTACTGTGTCGTGAATGTAGAGTGTGTAACGATAAGGGGGTACCAACTGTACCGATTTATCATCTGATGGGCGTGTCTGTCACGGGTTGCTCACGCCGACCAAGGCTTTGTGGCACTTATACTCATTATTATAGCGTATTCAGGCGACAATTCCGACTGCCCCACTGTGAATTAACATCGCTTGCAGACAGCCTTGCCCTGTGTCTGATCGTTGATATGCTCTCCTTTATATAAAGACGACTCTCATATTTATCAAGCAGCACCTCCGAGGTTGTTTATCAACGCTTGACGCTTTGAACTCTAATGCTCTAATTCCTAGCGCCTTATTTCTGACACCTTTATTATTTATCGCTCAATTTGCTTCATTCATATACTCATTTGGCTAGGTTGGTCACAAAACGGCCATCAAAGACTCATCAATTATGGTATAACTAAGCGGCAGTTATAGGGATATTGTGATAAAAACTGAGGGTAAAAGAGCGCTTTATGATGACACGGACGCGGCATCTAGTGACGACCAAGGACGGCGAGCAAATAGCCGTTTGGCGGGTAGCAAACAGTATCAAACAACATGCAGACGCAACGGCTGGCGCACCTTGCGCCCCTGACACAAGCGTCAAGGCACAAAATATATTTTTGACCCATGGCACCTTTTCAGACAAACAAACCTGTCTAAAAATCGCCGAGTATCTGGCCGGTCTGGGCCATCAGTGCTACATCATGGAGTGGCGCGGCCATGGCGACAGCCCAGCGCCTAAAGAAGCGTTTGATTTTGAGACCGTCGCAACCTATGATTATGAGGCGACTTTTCGCTACTTTTTTGATGAATTACAACTCAATAATCTGCACTGCGTCACCCATAGCGGCGGCGGCGTGGGCCTAACGATGTTTTTGATTCAATATCCAGATTATATCGATAAAATCAACAGCGCCACTATGTTTGCCTGTCAAGCGTTTGGGGCGGCCGCCAGCCCTATCAGCTACGCCAAGATACTTGCCGCCAAGCTTGTGACAAAAGCGGTCGGTTATATCCCTGCCAAAAAGCTCAAACTGGGGCCGATCAACGAAAGCTATCACACCATGAACCAGTGGTTTGATTGGAATTTGCAACAAAACTTTAATAGCAGCCGCAAACAGTTTGCCGACAATGCCCCTTTTGATTATCGACAGCACATGCCGATGGTTACGATGCCTATCTATGCCATCAGTGCCAAGGGTGATAACTTTATCTCCCCAACCGCTGGCTGTCGGCGGTTTTTTGATGCCTTTAACCGCGCTACTAATAGCAGCCCTTCTTCTGCCTCCACCTCTACTAATAATAACGCTACCAATATCTTTCGAGAGTATGCGCGCAGCCGTGGTGATTTAGACGATTATACCCATAGCCGCATTATGATTAGCCGTCATGCAGCGACAGAGATTTGGCCAACGGTCGCCGCTTGGATCGAACAGCACGCCAGATGACTTGATCGTTATAGTCGATTCTAAATAAAACAGATACATCATATGTCAACGTGGAACTGGTATAAATTTTCCTTGCGTGCTGTGCCTGCGCCGACAGAGGCTGCGTAAAATTTATCCCAGTCCCACTGTATCGCTTTTATACGGAACTCACTATATGCCGCCAGATGATCACCACCGTAAAGGTGTTAGCGTCTGCTCGCTCCTTTTTTGGTAAATCAGCAAACCCATACACGGTATAAAACATCTTTGCACTTGTCAGTGGCACTGCTGCTGTGTCATATTGGCAGCATGGTTTTTAGCCTTTATTTTTATTAATGACATATCAATGGCAGGACAGTGGCACATATGGGTGATTCAGTAGAGCAGCAAACAGATAAGCGCAGACACTATCGTTATCTGGTCTTTATCGGACGTTTTCAGCCTTTTCATCGAGGGCATAAAGCGGTCGTCGACGAGGCGCTACAACGCGCTGATGAAGTGATTATGCTGATTGGCTCAGCCAACCTACCACGCAGCCTACGCAATCCTTTTAGCGTCGCTGAGCGTGCCGCGATGATTAAGGACGCGTACTCATCTGCTGATGCCGCGCGCATCCACTGCGTGGGGTTAGATGATGCACTATATAATGACACGCGCTGGCTTCAATACGTACAAGCCGGTGTCAAATCTGTCACAGGTGATTTGCAAAGTGATATCGGCCTGATAGGCCACTCAAAAGACAGCTCATCGTATTATCTATCATTGTTTCCCAACTGGGATTCTGTCTCCGTTCCCAATTATCACAACCTATCAGCCACGCCTATCCGCGACAGCTATCTGATGGGGGCAACGCCAACACCTGAGCGTACGCCTGAGTCCACCCGTCAAGTGCTCGATGATTTCAAAAAAACTGAAGACTATCAACAGCTGCACGAAGAAGCCGATTTTATCGATAAATATAAAAGACAATGGCAGGCTGCGCCCTATCCGCCCACCTTTATGACTGCTGATGCGCTGATTGTACAATCAGGCCATATCTTATTGGTAGAACGCCGCAGTATGCCAGGACGTGGGCTTTGGGCGTTGCCCGGTGGGTTTGTGAACCCAAAAGAGACCTTGTTTGATGCCTGTATCCGTGAGCTACGCGAGGAGACACGGCTCAAAGTCCCTGAGCCAGTATTACGCGGCTCTTGCCATAGTCAGCATACCTTTGACGATCCGTACCGCTCCGCGCGCGGTCGTACGATTACCCAAGCGTTTTATTTTCAGCTAAAAAACGACCCAAAAGGCTTGCCCAAAGTCAAAGGCGGCGACGATGCGTCCAATGCTTTTTGGCTACCGCTGGCTGAGCTGGACGCCACCATGATGTTTGAAGACCACTATGCGATCATTACCAAAATGGTAGGGCTATAATAGGCAAACAGCGCGCTGAGTCTTTATGATTATTGTGTTAAAAGCAGGCTAAGTAACGTTTTTATGCCGGCACCGATAGACGGTAACGGCTCACCGCCGCAGCTGTCATATAACAAGGCAGCCGCGGCATCTCAACGCAGAGGAGTTCTGTGATGTACACTGGCAATCTGAGCAACTTAATCTTAAATAGCGACAGCTACAAGACCTCACATTGGGTGCAATACCCAAGCGGTAGTGAGTATCTGTCAAGCTACATTGAGGCGCGTAAAGGCGACTACGACGTGGTGTTTTTTGGTCTACAAGCTTTTATCAAAGAGTACCTCAGCACCCCTATCACCCATCAAGATATCGATGAAGCCGAAATGGTCATTCAAGCGCATGGCTTGACGTTTAACCGTGCAGGCTGGGAGCGTCTGGTCGATAAACACGGTGGCTACCTGCCACTACGTATCGAGGCCGTCCCTGAAGGCAGCATCGTCCCTGTCTCAAACGTCGTCTGCCAAGTCATCAATACCGATCCTGAGTTTTATTGGCTACCAAGCTATATCGAGACCGCACTGCTACGCGCTATTTGGTACCCCTCCACCGTCGCTAGCGTCTCGCATTACTGTAAAGGCATCATTCGTCAGGCCCTAGAAAAGTCTGCCGACAATAGCGACTCGCTTACGTTTCGGCTGCATGATTTTGGCGCGCGCGGTGCCTCTAGCCAAGAATCAGTCGCTTTAGGCAGTTTGGCACATTTAGTAAACTTTGCAGGGACCGACTCGATGACGGCGCTGGTCGCCGCCAGCCGTTGGTATCGGATGGATAAAGACATGCCAGCGTTTTCGATTCCGGCCGCCGAGCACAGTACCATGACCGCTTGGGGTCGCGACGGCGAGACAGCCGCCTTTGCCAATATGCTCACGCAGTTTGGCGGCGCGGGCAAAAGCGTTTCTGTGGTCTCTGACAGTTATGATTTATGGAACGCCATAGATAATATCTGGGGCGGCTGCCTCAAAGACGAGGTCCAAAACATGGGCGGCACGCTGGTCATCAGACCAGACAGCGGCGAGCCTGCCAAAGTGGTACGCGAAGCTTTAGAGCGCTTGGCTGTGAAGTTTGGCACCACCATCAATCGTAAAGGCTATAAGGTATTGCCAGATTATGTGCGTATCATCCAAGGTGATGGTATCAGCCCAAACACTTTGGACAGCATCATCGATGTGGTGCTAAAGGCTGGGTTTAGCGCGGATAACATCACCTTTGGAATGGGCGGCGGATTATTGCAGCAAGTCAACCGCGACACCATGAGCTGGGCGATGAAAGCCAGCGCCATTTGTATCGATGGCGTTTGGAAGGATATCTATAAGGACCCTGTGACGAGCCGCTCAAAACGCTCAAAAAAAGGCCGCTTGGCGTTGATCAATCAGACCCAAGGCCAACCAAAAACCATCAAACTCGACGACTTATCGACTGCTGACAACCTACTACGCGATGTGTATGTCGACGGTAAGCTGTTGATCGACGACAGCCTGACCATCATTCGGGAGCGTGCAGGATGGTAGCTTCTCTAAACTTATCCAAAAAAGATATGCTGCTTGCGCCAATTTATTTGTATCAAGGTATCAAGGTCAAACGTGATACGGTACGCCTCCCTGAGCCTACCGGTGATAGATGCGGCCGGGTCACTCTAGTATCAGCGACTAAGACGCTCGCCCAAGCATCGAAGCCTACGCTACAGTTGATGATCGTCGGCGACTCCGCAGCAGCAGGGGTCGGGACGTTGACACAGCAAGAAGCGCTGGCAGGCAAGCTAATCCCCATGCTGCAGCAACAGCCAATTATTCATAGCCAGTTTGCTGATATTGTCTGGTCGTTGCAGGCGACGACGGGGCACACCAGCTTTGATATTTTGCGGCGATTGTATGTGCTGTCTGCGCCCAGCGAGCCTGTTGATATCATGGTTTTGAGCGTCGGGGTCAATGACACCACAGCGAACGTCTCCCCCGACCAGTGGCAACAGCAACTCGAGCAGATCATCACCATTGCTCAGCGCAAATTTGGCGCGCGCAAGATAGTCTTCTCAAGCCTACCACCGATGGCGCAAATGCCAGCACTACCTGCGCCGCTCAACGCCTTTATCGGTGCCAAAGCCATGGCACTCGACAAAGTATTACAAAACGTGTGTCAGGCTCAGGGCGGTGTACACTACATGGCCGCTGACTTTGCGATGATGGCCGAAATGCACAGCGGCAGTAGCCCCATTGATAGCGCGGCGATGTTTGCCAGTGATGGCTTTCACCCCAGCAGCTTGACTTATGGCTTGTGGGCGCAGCAGTTGGCGGCGCTAATCGCACAGCTCCTTGAGCGCTAACAGATGCTGGCTGATTTGACATAAAAAAACCGCTGATTATTCAGCGGTTTTTTTATACTGCGCCATATGACATGACGCGATAAGCGCATATTACTCAGCAGAGTCAGCCGCTTTTTTGCTACGGCCACTGAATGCACCAAAGCGTTTGTTAAAGCTAGCAACACGGCCTTCAGTAGAGGTTTTACGCTGCTCGCCTGTATAGAATGGGTGCGATGCACTTGAGATATCAAGTGGGAAGTATGGGTATTCTTTACCTTCGTACTCACGAGTGGCTTTTGTGCTGACCGTTGAGCGAGTCAAGAAAAACACATCAGCGTTGGTGTCGTGAAACAAAACTTCTTGGTAGTTAGGATGAATATCTTTACGCATAATAATCTCTCTATGTCCGATGTATGTATCAGGCGGCTTGATGAGCAATCAAACACATGCTGGCATACGTAACTGAGGCACTAAGGACATGTCTAAGAGTGGCAACTGCATCACTGGCTTATTCCAGCACCCAACACCACGCCTCTGTTCACTTAGCCTTTCCCCAGCGGGAAAATCAAACCGCGATTTTAACGGTTTTTGGCATTTGATGCAAGAGCGTGTCCCAACTTTGCGCGGCATCTTTTACTCACACTAGAGCCGTGCTGGCACTTCTACGCCGCTCCCTGCTAAATTAAAAACCTGTGCTCATACTTTTATATTCAATATATTACATAAAAGTCTTTCTCTTCTTGTTTACCCCTTAGTTTGTTGATATATTCGTACATACGTATTTATGAATATATCAACAAACCTCTGAGGGAGCAGAAGGATGGATACCGTACAGATAGATTTTCTTAATATCGATCAACAATGGGACAAAAAGATAAAACACTGTCATTTTGATATATATCATTTATCAGGCTGGGTAGCGGCTTCGGCGATAGTCGATAAAGGCACGCCGATGGGACTGATGGCCACCTATAAAAACAAACAACTTTTTTTGCCCATTATCATCCGCAAAATAGACTCAGCATACTGGGATGCAACCACCACTTACGGCTATGGTGGCCCACTGATGGACAAGTCGCTTAGTGATGCGGAGGCAGATTATATGCTGCAAGCAGTGAAGGAGCGGCTTTTTACTAAAGGCTGCGTGTCGTTATTTATGCGCCTGCACCCTATTATCAATAAAGACTGGATACCGACGGTTGGTAAGGCTTTGACTCATGGCCTTACACTGATGTCTGATCTGAGTCAGTCTGAGGCCGCACACTGGAGCGAGACGCAAAACCGTCATCGCCGAGGCATCAAAAAAGCCATCAAGCATAATGTCGTGACCAAAATTGAGCGGTTGACCAAAGCCAGTGCGCTGGTGTTTTCTGCCATTTATAAAGAAACCATGGCGCATGTGCAGGCCGATCAATACTATTTTTTTGATGACGATTACTTTTTTAATCTGCTAGAAAACCTACAAGACCGGATACTACTCATCACCGCCTATCAAGACGATACGCCGATTGCGTCTGCTATTTATACCCTCTGCCGAGAGTCTGGTATCATGCAGTTTCACCTCGGCGGCACGTGCTGTGCCTACTCTCATCTGCAGCCCTCCAAGCTAATTACTCATACCGCCCGCAGTTGGGGTAGAGAAAATAACTATCAAATTCTCCACTTAGGCGGCGGTGTGGGCGGGGCGCTGGATTCTTTATACGAGTACAAAAAAGGCTTTAGCTCACAAGAGTTGCTGTTTAAGACCTATAGGCTCATCATCAACCCAGACAAGTATGCCAAGCTGGTAGCCGCGCGTAGACTGACCCCAGATGAGTCACATTCAGACTTTTTCCCCTTATATAGAAAACCTGCCACCACCGTGCCTGCGGTAAAAACCGCACCAGCTGAAGCGCTCGCAGATATATAGAGCGCCCTTGTCACGTCCGTCTTTTATACGACCATCATCTTAATCACCATCACCCTAACCGTCATAAGCCAACACAAAAAGCAGCCACCATCATGGCTGTTCTTGACTAGGGCATATCTTTATTTTAAAAATGTGGATAAAAAAAGTAAGACACATTGCTGTCAAATAAAAAAAGTGAGTACCGGTAGCGCTGTCGCTGTTTTAAGGTTTGTTCACTATATGGCGCAGGCTAAAACGCGGCATTTGTCTTAATGTGTACTGTTACAAAAGCCGGATTATTTTACAAAAGTCAACGCTACTTGCAGCAGTCACCCTTTATCGTTTGGGCTAATTTTTATTCTAAAACCACCAGACTGCCTACCTTTTATACCACGGCGCCTTATCGCTTTATACAGGCTCTGGGTTGTCTTGCTCTCGGCTCTACTGACAAAACTCATGCATGTACTTACGTATTTGTCATCTTATGCTCGCCTCAACTTTCGTAAAATATCCCCTATATTAAAACAGCTTTATACGAATGATCAGCATTGACTAACAATGACGATAAAATGTTGAAGTTGGCGATAGGCGCACGCATATCAAAAGCGACCGACCCTATAATTAATAAGTGCAGCCTAAGCGCGGCTCAGGCTATTAAGGATATGACAACGACAATGACGCAATCCGTTTATCACAACACCAACTCTAGCCATAGCGGCATACCAGCCAATACAGCCACTGATGAAGCATCGGCGAAGACGGCGGACATGCCGCGACCGGCAAAGCGCGTGGGTATCTTAGGCGGCGGCACGGCCGGCGCGACGATTGCTATTCGCCTGGCTGCATTGGGGCTTGAGACGTATGTGTTTGAAAAAAAACAGTCTCTCATCGACGGCCCCCCAATGTGCCACTTGCATGCCGGCGGCAACTTGTATCGCGAAATCCCTGACGAAGACTGCGTCGCCTTACTCAAGCAGTGTATCGATATTTTGCGCTTATACCCTTATACCATCGATGTGCGCCCCACCGTGTTTGCCGTCCCGACACGCGATGAGGGCTTGCCTGAGGATTTGTTACCACGCCTTGAGATTTTGACAGACGCCTATCGCGAGCTGATCGCGCAGGACCCAAACAATAAAGTCTTGGGCGAGCCTGAGGACTACTATCAGCTCTATAACCATGAGCAGTTGCTGGCGCTGGCCGAGTGTGAGCAAGTCGCCATTCCTCGCACCGTCGATGAGTGGATGATACCAGTTGCCAAGTATCTGGATTTAAACAAAGTCAAGTTCCCGCTTATCGTCGTCCAAGAGTACGGCTGGAATATCTTTCGCCTCGCCGCGTCAGCACAGCTGGCATTGGCAGAGTATGAGCACGCTCATGTGTTTACCGATACGACGGTGACACAGGTCATGCCTGTCGATTGTGAAAACTGTACAAACGCCGATCACCATGTGACCAAATGGCGCATCGACTACCAATCAGAAAGCAGCTCGACAGAGGCGGTGCAAGAAGACGCTATCGAGGTCGACTACCTAATCAATGCGTGCGGATTTCGTACGGGCATCATCGATGATATGGTCGGTGTCGCCGTCACCCGTATGGTCGAATTTAAGTCCTCCTATATCACCCACTGGGGCGAAGCTGGTGGTCAGATACCCGAGATCATCGTCTATGGCAATCGCGGCACCCCTGAGGGGATGGCGCAGCTGACGCCTTATCCTGATGGTTATTTTCAGATTCATGGCATGAGTCATGCCATTACTTTGTTTGATGATGGGTTGGTGGCGTCGAATACTGACAGCGCCCAGCCCAAGCTACCGCAGCAGTACGTACACTACATCGAGGATGGCTGGGACAAAGCGCCGCTACAAGCGCGTAGCCAACAAGCCATCGAGTATGTGGCGCAGTTTGTACCGACCTTTCATAGTGCTCGTAGCGTTGGCAATGCCCTGTATGGTGGGCAGCAAATTCCTGGAGAAGACGATACTTTGCGCGTCGCTGACGTCAGCTTGTACGCCGATATCCGCTATGCCCGTGCAGAAAACGTCAAAGCCTCCTCGACCTTAATTGCAGCGGATCAAATCGTCAATGAGCTGGCTGAGCTGGGTTTGATGACAACAGATACGCCCGCAAACCGTTACCGCTATGCTCATAAATGGCCATATCTGACGCACAACGATAGCTTGACCATCGATAGTGTGGCTCGCGATCTGGCTGAGCAGCGCGGTTTTCCAGTAGCCATGGCGGGAGTAAACCATGGTATCCGTGAGGCCATACTGTCTAGCTTATGAGGCATCGCTTATCTTGGCTTATTTTTGCTTCTATAGTCGACACACTCTAAAAATGTCATAGCGCTACTGGGATGCTATTTTTAAACGTAGGTTGCGCAGCCTCTGGGAACGCAGCACGCAAGTAAAATTTATACCAGTAGAGCGTTTAAATCCATAACAGTTTTACATTCAGCTAACTATATCCCGCTCACAGCGCAGACGAGGCAAAATTCCTACTCAATAATTCAATAAAAAAAGCGCAGACCACCGCTATTAGATGGTCTGCGCTTTTTGGCCTCTGAGCGTCTTGCTCTCTGAGAGCTTTAATCTCTGAGTTTGGCAGTCTGTAAGACTTTGCACATTTTAGCTTTCGCTGCCCGCCATTTTTTCGGTATCGACAGCATCGTCGATGGTGACCACTGTCTTTAGCATCTCAATCGCTTCACCGATCGTATTACACACCACCAGACGCGCCAAATCTTCTTGCTTCATAAACCCTTGCTCAGCGGTATAGGCCAAGTGCTCTATCATCCGGTCATAAAACCCATTGATATTCAGAATAATCATGGGTTTTTCGTGCTGATAAAGCTGACGCCACGTGGCAATCTCCATGATCTCCTCGAGCGTGCCAAGCCCACCTGGTAAGGTGATAAAAGCATCGGCATACTCTGCCATGACGGTTTTGCGCGTATGCATGGTGTCGGTCAAATGTAGGCGCGTCAACTGATTGTGAGCGATTTCGTGTTTGAGCATAAAGGTTGGAATCACACCGACCGCTTGAGCGCCGCCGTTGACGACCTCATCCGCCACCGCCCCCATCAGCCCGATGCTAGCACCGCCATAGACCAGACCCATGCCGTTTTTTGCCAGCGCAAGTCCCAGCTCGCGAGCGGCTTGCTCATACACCTCATGATTACCTAGGCGCGAGCCGCAATACACCGCAACCAGCGGCATGGTCAGTGAGGATTTATCGACGGCTTTTTCGATATTGGTGATATCTTGACTAGTGATGACTTCATAAGTGTCGTTATTGATTTTCATTTGCATAGTGCTTCCTTAATTTTTATATTATTGTTTTTAGGTGAGTGCTCAGTTGACTGATGACGATAAAAATGTGACAAAGCGCCGCTCCAGTCATAGCGTATAGAACTTACAAGTCATCATTGCCCGCCTCAGCTACCCTCATTTATCTTAACATAAGCGGTGCTGTTACATTAGCTTGATATCATCAAAGCCGCGCATCAGAGTCTCATAACGGACTGACCATCACGCCGTTAGAGCCAGCAGAGCTACCCAAACCTTGTAGCCGCCACAACCATAAAACACCAGCCCCCACACTATAGATCAGACCATAAGGCCAACTCATGGAAGAACCAAAAAACTCCCTACCAACAGACAGCCATGTCATAAAAACCGATGCCGTGAGTATCATGACTGAACGCAATCAGCCGCTAGCCGCGACAGTATATCGCCCGCAACATACAACAAAAGCGGCAGTCATGATAGCGCCTGCCACTGGTATTAAACGTCAGTTTTATCACCACTTTGCCACTTATTTGGCCACGTGCGGTTTTGGTGTATTGACCTTTGACAACGAAGGTATCGGCGAGTCGTTAAGCACTGAGCTGCCCAAATGTGACGCCTCATTGATCAGTTGGGGGCGTCATGACCTGCCAGCCGTGCTTGATGCCCTGCAAGATGAGTTTGCTGATACCACATATCACATCATCGGTCACAGTGCCGGCGGTCAGCTGATTGGCTTGATGCCAAACTATCAGACCGTACAGTCTGTATTCAATGTCGCCTGCTCGTCAGGGCAAATCAAAAACATGGACATGCCCTATAAGCTCAAGGCCATGGGTTTTATGGATGCTTTTATTCCACTTAGTAACTTGGTATTAGGCTATACACCAGCGGATAAAATCGGTATGGGCGAGCCATTACCACGCGGCGTTGCTCGGCAGTGGCGCGAGTGGTGCAATGGCGCAGGCTATATCAAAACCGCCTTTGGTCACAGCATACATACTCATTTTTACGATGAGCTTAGCATGCCCGCTTTGTGGCTAGGGTTTAGCGACGATGATATCGCCAACAGCGACAATATAGACGACATGATACGTGTGTTTACCAAGATGCCTGCCAAAAAGCGTTTTTATACCCCGCAAGATTTTGGTTTAAGTCATATCGGTCATATGCGCTATTTTAGTCGCCGCACCCATGCAAAAGCCCCAGCACTATGGCAAATGGCGGTGGACTGGTTGGAGCAGCAGCGTTAGAGCATGGCTTTTTAAGGCGTCAATCTTTTTGCGCATCTTCTGCGTTGACACGTTGACGTAGAGCAGAGTACAGCGACGGCTGCAAATTATGGATATTACCTAGCATCCACTTGATATAGCCAATGGGCACTTCGGTGATAAGTCGGCCTTTATATTTGCCAAATGGCATCCTACTGGCAGGATTGGCTTGATTGGCGATGGCATGAGCCGCGGCAAAGTCTGTCGGCGCGATTTGTAGACGCGTGCAGCATGCTTGATACAGCAAATAACACATACGGGCGTCACCCAGCGCATCATGGGCGGCGCAGGTCAGCTCACTCGCTGCAGACTTACCCAGCAATTGCTCGATACATTTAGACTGACCGTAGTAGCGCCACTCTGGGAAGGCCACACGGGCGAGACGCACCGTACAGATCAGCTTGGTAGTCGGACGGCCTATCACGCGCCAGTCAAAGCGCACATTATGGCCGATGAGGTAGGTGGGCAAATCAAACGCTTGTAGATCAAAACGCTCAAGACCCGCCACATCATCGTCGGTGATACCGTGTACTTTGATGACCACCGGTGAGATGGCACGGCCACTATTAAAGTACTTCATCCACTCAAACCCCGTCGCTACGTTGATGGTAGCAACCTGAATCGGTCTTGGGTCACGGCCTTGATCGGTTTCGGTATCGATAACCAAAGCAGTATCAGTCAGACTTGGCATATTGAGGCAATCAGTCATAAAGCTCGCTGTAGCACGTTGGGTATCCATAATCGATAACAGTCTGTTTTATCCAGCGCAAACAACGCACGGTATCCCATAGACTGCCTTGTTGTTTATGGGGCTAAAAGCCAAAGATAACAAGCAGATATAACAATGCGATACAAACCTGCTAGCGCAGATCTCTTATAATATCTATGACCATACTGACAAAGGATCGCTATGATCGCCGATGGCAACAAGCCACCACCAAGACCCAATCCACCACCACGGCCTAGGTTTTTTCGCCGCCTGCTCAAGCTGCTGATTAGAGCAGCAGTATTGTTGATGTTGCTGTTTGTATTAGACAGATTATGGCCCAGCATCAGCCAGCAAACCCAATCCTTTGTCATCGCCAAATGGCAACAGCTCAGCTTATTGCAGCAAGATCTGCCAACAGAAAACAGCCTGCCCTCGCCACTGCCTCAGCAAAACCTAAGCGACACGTGGGGCGCAGCGCGCAGTCAAGGCCGCACACACGAAGGGATCGATATATTTGCCGCGCGAGGCACACCGATACAAGCGACGACAGCAGGCATCGTCAGTAAGGTTGGCGAAAACACCCTAGGCGGGCGTGTGGTGGTAATCGTCGGTCCTGGCGGCGCTGGCCACTACTATGCGCACTTAGAGGAGTATGCCGATATCGCCCCCAATGACTGGGTCGATGCGGGTGATATCATCGGCTATGTCGGCGATAGCGGCAACGCCAAGGGCACACCGCCGCACGTACATTATGGGATTTATATCCAAGGCAATGCGGTCAACCCCTACCCGCTTTTACAAAAATCCGAGCCTGCCCGGTAGCCTGTCATGATAAGCACGACGATTGCTTGCGTATCCATCTGACATTGGCTAATAGCCATCAAATATTATATTAATAGCCATCAAACCTCAGCTAATGGCAGCAGAGCGCACGTAATTTGGCGGAAACACCGCACTAAATGTCGAGCCGCCGCCTTCTACCGACTTGATTTGTAGGTTGGTTCCATGCTGGTATAAGACGTGTTTGACGATAGCCAGCCCTAAGCCTGTGCCACCTGTGGCACGGCTACGACCCTTGTCGATACGATAAAAACGCTCTGTCAGGCGGGCGATGTGCTGCGGCGCAATACCGATGCCATTGTCCTCGACGGCGAAACGGCAACCCTCTGCTGTTTTGGTCCAGCTGACGGTGATTTCGCCACCTTTTGGCGTGTATTTAATCGCATTGATCACCAGATTGGATAAGGCACTGGTCAGATATATCTCTGAGCCGTACAGCCCATCATAGGTATCTATCTGTAGATGGATGCTATGACCGTACTCTTGATTGTAGGCCTGTGCATCATCATAGATATGAGTCAGTAGCTTGATCATATCGATATAATGCAGCTCATGAGTCTCTTCGATTTCGATACGCGATAGCAGCAATAAATCATTGACGATTCTATTCATGCGCGCTGTCTGCTGGGTCATCAGCTCAAAGCCGCGCTTCCAGTGCGGCGGCATGTCTGGCTGATCCGAAAAATTCTCTAAATACCCCATCATCACGGTCAGCGGCGTACGCAGCTCATGCGAAACGTTGGCCACAAAGTCGCGGCGCATCTCTTCTAGATGATGCAGACGCGTCACATCGTAGATGATCAATAGCTTTTCGTCGGCAAATGGGGTCAGCTCACACTTTAAATAGCGCTCAGGCGCGCGCCATGACTTTATATGTACGCCTTCGTCAGCCAGCGTCGGCGCTTGATAGTACTGACGAAACTCAGATGCGTCAATAAAGTCAAAAATACATCGGCCTTTATCTGCTGCCTGCAATAATAGTAAATCTTCAGCGGCCTGATTCCACCACTCCAGACCATCACTGTCATTGAGTAAAATCACCGCATCGCGCAGCGCCCGCAGCGCACTTCTTATTTTTTTTAATTGATCGGTGGTGTTTTGTAGCGCTATCGGCTCTGAGATATCTTGTTCGATACATTGCTTTGACATTATGTTACTCATCCATTTTTCGTGACCTATTTTTTTGCCCTACTTGTTATCTCGTTATCATTATGATGATTATCTCTATCTGCTAAGTGGCCCTTACTGATAATCACTTACTGATAATTATGGTGATTATAGCTGGACTGGCAACAGAATTGCGGTGGCTATTTTGAGAGTATGAGCGCCGATCATTTGGCCTCAACAACGCTTGAGAAGCGATAACCAGTACCGCGCACCGTTTGTATCAGCTTATCGCAGTCATGAGGGCGCAGCAGTTTGCGTAGGCGTTTGATATGCACATCGATGGTTCTGTCTTCGATATAGACATTGCCGCCCCACACTTGATCAAGCAGCTGAGTGCGCGTATAGGCACGCTCAGGATGGCTCATAAAAAACGCCAACAACCGATATTCGGTCGGTCCGACATCGATGATTTGCCCAGACGCCATGACTCGCTGGCTTTTGGGGTCGAGGCTTAACTTGCCTATCTCAATAGTCTTGTCGGCGCTCAAAGCATTGCTACGGCGCAACACCGCTTTGATCCTTGAGATCAGCTCGCGCGTCGAAAAAGGCTTGGTCATATAATCATCTGCACCCGCATCCAGACCGTGCACCTTGCTGTCCTCTTCGCTTTTGGCTGTCAGCATGATGACGGGTATCTCAGCGAGTAGCTCATCACTTTTGAGCATACGACAAAAATCAATGCCGCTTTTGTCCCCAGGCAGCATCCAATCTAGCAAAATCAGCGCTGGCCGATGGTCGACCACTTGTTGGTGCGCCTCTGATACGTCCGTTGCCTGCAAGCTATCAAAACCAGCCATCTCTAGCGTCATTACGACCATCTCGCGGATTGCAGGTTCGTCTTCAACAATCAAAATTTGCTCATTATACATAGGGTATTCTCAGTGATAAGGGACAAAACAGACGTATAAAAAAGAGCGATAATCACTCGCCACTGCTTGCCTATTAAACGCGGTAATTGTGACAGTTTGATGACATTTGTCATTTAAGCGGCTGCTATAGACCAAGCCACTTCCCTTAAACAGACGGCACTCACCATCATGATTCACATTTGATGCTTTAGCTCACGTCTAATATAAAATTCAGTGGCCCATCATTGATACTCGCAACCTGCATGTCTGCGCCAAACTGACCCGCCGCTACCTGAGAGTGCTGACTGTTGGCATAGTCGATTAGCTGAGCAAACAGTACGCGCGCTGCCTCTGATGGCATGGCACCGCCAAAATCAGGACGCCGGCCT
Source organism: Psychrobacter sp. A3 (assembly GCF_028823565.1). Taxonomy (NCBI): domain Bacteria; kingdom Pseudomonadati; phylum Pseudomonadota; class Gammaproteobacteria; order Moraxellales; family Moraxellaceae; genus Psychrobacter; species Psychrobacter sp. A3. The sequence continues at coordinate 38,268 of NZ_JAPEHS010000008.1, read as the reverse complement.
TTGTCAGTCTTCGCCATCAGGGTGAACTGTGATATCAGCAGCAGCCCGCCAGCGACTTGTTGGACATTTTTGTCCAGTTTGCCATATTTGGTAGGGTCATCGTCGTTTTCAAAAATACGGTAGCCAAGGATTTTATCAATCATTCGCTTGGCCGTTTGCAGGTCGTCTTCAGGCCCCAAACCAATATATGCCAGCACGCCGCGCTCGATACGCCCGACACAATCCCCATCGACGCTGACGCTCGCACCATGTACTCGCTGTATCAATGCTTTCATTTATGCTCCCTTACCAATTATGCTCATACAAACTTAGGCCGTCCATGATAAAATATCATCATTTATTTGCCTATTTATTACTCTCTCACCTTTATTTTGGTCGCCATATTATGAATGTATTCACCACCTTGCAGCAGCTTGTCCCGCAACAAAAGCTCAGTAAAGTCGCTGGCCGTTTGGCTGCCAGTCGCCACCCCTATGTCAAGCGCACCTTTATTCGTAGCTTTGCAAAAGCCTATCATATCAGCTTGGATGAGTATGAGCGCCAAAACTTAGGTGCTTATGAGAGCTTTAATGACTTTTTTACTCGTGAGTTAAAAGCAGACGCGCGCCCTATCGATGCCACGCCGCAGGGGATTGTCAGCCCAGCTGACGGCATCATCTCGCAGCTCGGTCAGATTGATGATCATAAGCTTTTGCAAGCCAAAGGGCGCTACTATGATATCGGCCAACTGCTGGCCGATAGCGAAGATGGGCATTATTTTGCCGATGGCAGTTTTGCCACAGTCTATCTGGCACCCAGCAATTATCACCGCGTGCATATGCCATTTGCTGGTACCTTGACCAAAACCCGCTATGTACCGGGCACGCTGTTTTCTGTCAACAACACCACGGCTGCCAACATACCTGACTTGTTTGCGCGCAATGAGCGTTTGGTGTGCCTGTTTGATACCGCCTACGGCAAAGCTGCGGTCGTGATGGTCGGTGCGATGATCGTCGCTGGTATCGAGACAGTCGCCACTGGCAAAATCAGCCGTACCGACGACATTCAAGAAGCCGAGCACGACATGAAGCTTAAAAAAGGCGATGAGCTTGGTCGCTTTTATTTAGGTTCAACAGCAATAGTAGTGTTGCCAAAAGGCGCAGAAGCAGCTTGGCAAGACAGCCTGCAAGCCAATAGTGTGGTAAAAATGGGACAGCTATTGGGTATGGCTAACGCTAGATAATCTGTCTGTTTTTTAATGGCTATCTATGTGACCATAGTTGATCACTCTAAAATAAGCACAGTGCTACTGGGATGATCTTGGGTAGCATCGAAGGGTCGCAGCACGCCGATTTGTTTTTTGGCAGCGTGTGCCAGTTTTGCGCCGCTGCCGATAGGTGCCGCGGCCAGCGTTAGCCGTACCAAGCTAGCGATTTTATTGGTCACGCATCGATTAGCCAGCCTTGCTTGGTCGCATAGTCGATACGCTGTGACAGCCAATCATGAATAGGCGGAAAACTGTCTTTGATAAAAGCATGCGCGCCAGCCACCTGCGAGCGCGTCACCCCCAGCTCAATCCACGTTTGTCCATTGGTATTGATGTTGAGCAAAAACGGCAATAAGCGATCCACCACCCGTAGCAGCTGCGCTTCTTTGCTATCGCCTGTCTCCTGCGCTTCCCAGACCGCTGCTAAGTTAGCAATGCCATTGCCACGCTCCGCTTGCAAGCGCGCCATGCCTTGACGCTCCTCGATATGCGCCGTATGACGCGTATTGTCGTATAAAAACGTATCACCAGCATCAATCTCACCCAAATCATGAACCAGTGCCATCTTGAGCAGCTGCTCGTGATTGACGTCTAGCGCAAACAGCTCAGAAATCGACCAACACGCCATCGCCAAATGCCAAGAGTGCTCAGCTGAGTTTTCGCGGCGAGTGGTCTGGGTGACATAGCTGCGCCGATTGACGCGCTTTAGCGCATCTAATTCTAATAAAAAATGCGTCACATCATCAATATCGATATGATCAGCAAAGGCATTGTCATTTAAAGTTGTCGGGTGGATTGAATGGTTGGATGGCATGTCTCTCTCTTAAGCAATCAGCAAATGTAGCGCTCATTTTAGTACAAAACCCGACCCTAGACGTAAAAATAGCGCTGATGTAGTCGAGTTCAAATAAATCGGATACATGACTATCAAGTCGCTCAATGAAACGTTGTTTTTCTTGCGTACTGTGCCTACTCCGACAGAGGCTACGAAAAACAACGTTTCATCTCACGGTATCGTTTTTATATCAAATTGACTATAGTCATCAAGCGCTATTTTTATATCTGACCCACACACTTGCGGCAGCACAAACAAAGCATTTTGAACAAAAGGTTATTTGATCAAATTGCTAATGGTTTTAAACGCCGGATCTTGACTACTGCGGCACAGCTCAAACAAGATAGACTCAACCGTGCTAATCACTCCACCTGCACGGCGAATACGGCGAATGGCTTGTTTTTTATCATACGGAAATCTCGAACCGACAGCGTCTCCGATGATGACCGGCTGCATACCGTTGTCTAACAAATCAAGCGCCGTTTGCATGACGCATACATGCGCCTCTGCCCCAAACAGCAACACAATACTGCGGTTTTGCTGCGCCAAATGGTGCCATGACTCATCGTTATCACACGCACTAAAGGTCACTTTTTCAAAGCTTTTGGCATTGTTATCTGCAAGCACCTCACGAATCTCAGGCAAGGTATCGCCAAGGCCTTTTTTATACTGCTCGTTGAGCATGATAGGGATATCAAGCGCCTGCAACCCCTTAATCAGTGTCACGATTTTTTTGACGATATTTTCATGATCATAGATATGCGGGGTAAGGCGCTCTTGGACATCGATCAGCATCGCTTGGGTGTTTTCGCGAGCGATTCGGTAAGTGCGGTCGGTAATCATGGTAGACATAGTACACTCCTTGTACGGCTGACAGTTGCAACTAAAAATATTTTAGAACGAATATTAAATGAGCATTAAATAAATATTATAAATTGATATTAATAGTGTCTTGGTCACTCTTATTTAGTCACAGTTTTCTAAATGCGTCAATGGAGATACGCTTTATTGAACACTCATCATTACTTGCACACACTTTGCGACGTGCGCCATTAACCCTCTCATTATATTCACAAAAAACCCCTAGCCATCATAGCTAGGGGTTTTTTATAACATATTTGGTCGACAAGTGTTAAAAATTATCTACCAATCCAAATATTAAACACGCTCAATCACAGTGGCGATACCTTGGCCAAGGCCGATACACATGGTTGCAAGGCCAAGCTCGGTGTCAGACTGCTCCATAGCGTTTAGCAAGGTAACCGTGATACGAGCACCAGAACAACCTAGTGGATGACCCAGTGCAATCGCGCCACCATTGATGTTGACGATGTCTTGCTTGTCCGTCAGGTTCAAGGCTTTGAGTACAGATAGACCTTGGGCGGCAAAGGCTTCATTTAGCTCGATGGTCTGCATGTCATCGATGCTCATGCCAGCGCGCTTTAAGGCTTTGTTGGTCGCAGGTACCGGACCGTAGCCCATGATAGCCGCATCACAACCAGCGACAGCCATGCTACGAATACGAGCGCGAGGCTTTAGACCAAGATCTTTGGCTTTTTGCGCGCTCATGACCAGCATCGCTGACGCACCGTCAGAGAGTGCAGATGACGTCGCGGCAGTCACTGTACCGCCTTTAGGGTCAAAGGCTGGGCGCAGTTTTTGCATTTGCTCCATGGTCGCATCAGGGCGAATCACTTCATCGACGGTACATAGCTGCAGACGACCATCTGCATCATGACCTTCGATGCCGATGATTTCATTATCAAAGCGGCCTTCAGTGGTCGCAGCCCATGCACGGCGATGTGACTCAAGACCAAACGCATCTTGTTCCTCACGCGTGATGTTGTTCATACGGCCCAGCATTTCAGCGGTCAAACCCATCATGTTTGACGCTTTGGCATAATGCTTGGAGGCGGCAGGGTTTAGATCGATGCCATGCATCATACCAACGTGACCCATGTGTTCAACGCCGCCGATGATAAACACATCACCTTGATTGGTCATGATTTGTGCAGCAGCGGTGTGAAGTGCTTGCATAGAAGAGCCGCACAGACGGTTGACCGTTTGACCACCAGCGGTTTTTGGAATACCTGCCAATAGACCGATATTGCGACCGATGTTCATGCCTTGCTCTAGGGTTTGGTTGACACAACCCCAGATGATGTCTTCGACATCGTTGGTGTCAAAATCGTTGCGCTCTACCAAAGCACGTACCAGTTCAGCTGACATATTATCAGCACGTACATGGCGGAACATACCGTTTTTAGATCTTCCCATCGCCGAGCGTACGCCATCTACGATGACCACATCTTTTGGACTTAAAGTTGTCATACTATCTTCCTTTTCAATTTTTATTGTCAGTGTTGTCGATTCAATCGGGCTCTATAACCATCTATCACGCGATCCGTACATCAGTACGATAACTATCTAGATGTTTTCGCGCTGGATATTATCGCGGCAGGCCAGACCTGATAAAACCGACCAAAACGGTGCGTCTGCTATTTTTTTATCACCGATAACGATGTCAGCAAACGCACCCCACTTATCCTAATACGGTATGCTCGTTACGCTGTGGCGTAAAAAGTCTCGCCAGCGGCTGCCATATCGCGAATCTTTTGCGGCGCTTCATAGGCTTTGCCAAGGTGCGCGTATTTTTCGCATAGTGCCAAGTAGTTATCGAGACCCATTTGGTCGATATAACGACAAGGACCACCGCGGAATGGCGGGAAACCGACGCCCATAATCATCGCCATATCCGCCTCACTTGGCGTGCTGACGATGTTGTCTTCTAGGCAGCGTACGGTCTCATTACAGAAAGCCAGCATGGTGCGGTCGATGATGGTTTGATCATCAAACTCTTTTTTGTCGCTATCTGTCGTGGTTTTAAGTAGCTCATAAGTGGCATCGTCAGCGACTTTCTTTGGCTTACCGCGCTTGTCGGTTTCGTACTTATAGAAACCAACGCCATTTTTCTGACCTAGGCGCTCGTTTTCATATAGATTCTCGATCGCCCCTTTATAATCAGGCTTCATGCGGTCAGGGAATCCTTCTGCCATCACTTCTGCGCCGTGCACACCTGTGTCTAGACCGACGACGTCGATTAGGTAAGCAGGACCCATCGGCCAGCCGAATTTTTCCATGACTTTATCGACATGGACGAAATCAGCACCTTCTTTGAGCAGCAAGTCAAACGCGCCAAAGTATGGGAAGAGGACACGGTTTACCAAGAAACCTGGGCAGTCGTTGACCACCACTGGCACCTTGCCCATCTTGGAGGCCAATGCCACAGTGGTCGCGATGGCTTCTTCAGACGATTTCTCACCGCGGATCACCTCTACCAGTGGCATACGGTGTACTGGGTTAAAGAAATGCATACCAACGAAGTTCTCTGGACGCTCAAGCACTTCTGCTAAATGCGTAATGGAGATCGTTGAAGTATTCGAAGCCAAAATCGCGTCTTCTTTGACTAAGCCTTCGACTTCTTTGAGTACCGCGTGCTTCACTTTTGGATTTTCTACTACTGCTTCAATAACGATATCAGTCTCGCTAAAGTCGCCATAGTTCAAGGTAGGACGGATACGGCTTAGCGTTTCGCCCATTTTCGCTGGGGTCATCTTTTTGCGCTCGACCATTTTACCTAGTAGCTTACTGGCCTCGCCCATACCCAAATCCAATTGCTCAGATTTGATATCTTTCATAATGATCGGCAAGCCTTTACTAGCGGCTTGATACGCGATACCACCGCCCATGATGCCTGCACCTAATACCGCGGCTTCATTGATTTCATGCGCTTTTTTGCTGTGTTTTTTGGCCAGTTTTTTGACCAACTGATCGTTTAAGAACAAACCGACCAAGCTCTCAGCTTGCGGGGTTTTTGCCGCTTTGGCAAAACCTGCCGCTTCGACTTCGATCGCTTTATCACGTGGCAAATTGACGTGCTTTTCAATCGCTTCGATAGCGAGCGCTGGCGCTGGATACTGCTTAGGATTGGCTTTTGAGAAGATCATGCCTTTGGCGCTATTGAACGCCATTGCTTGCTCAAGCTGGTTGAGCTTTACAGGATTTAGCTTCTCTTCACGCTTGGCTTGCCAGTCAAGCTCACCTGAGATACATTTTTTGACTAGGTCAATCGCAGCGTCTTGCAGATCATCAGCAGGGACGGTCGCATCTACCAGACCAAGATTTAGCGCCTCTAGTGGTTTTTTTGGTTTACCTGTAGCGATTAGCTCAAGCGCATTGTCGATACCGATGACACGCGTACTACGTACCGTACCGCCGAAGCCCGGGAAGATACCTAATTGAGTTTCTGGTAGACCGATGATGGCTTTGTCGCTCATGACGCGATATTCACATACCAAGGTCATCTCACAACCACCGCCTAGCGCTGCGCCATTGATAGCCGCTACTTTTGGAAATGGCAGATCTTCAAAACGGTTAAAGGTCTCATTGATACTCACCACCCAGTCTTTGATCTCGTTTTCTGGGTTTTTAAATGAGCCAACAAACTCTGTGATGTCAGCGCCCGCGATAAACACGCCTTTGCTTGAAGTGACAATAAGGCCTTTGACATCGTCGGCTTTTTCTAGTGCGCTCACCGCTTCACCAAACTGTTTGTTGGTCTCGGCATCAAACTTGTTCACGCTCTCATTTTCGGCGTTGTATTGCATGTTGGCGATGCCATCTTCTAGCATTGTCACCGTGATGCGATTTCCTTGGTATACCATTTGAAACTCCTTGCTATATAACGAAAGCTACGTTTTGGATTACAATCAATAGCCAGTTACTGTTAGTAAAATGGGTAATAGCACTGTGCGCCGCCTTCAAGACAAACATCGTCTTGACGACAAACCACTAGCGGGCGCACAGTGAAGATATCTTTATTATCCAGCGCTCATAGTAATGTACTTATTTTTACGTCGCTTGTACAACATCGTTTGGCGCTTTGTTTATATATTACAGGTATCTACTACGGCTGTCGGTGCTGATTGGGGAGCGGCATCGCATGTAGATGCAGCGATGACGGTTTGGGCAGTCCAGCTCACTCACGCCGGCGACTGCCTTTATCAGCCCATTTCCACGGCAATTAGTGTAGGGGATTATGCCCCTCACTGTCACAAGCTAATACCATACTCACAAGTCACTCTTAAGTCGAAACTCGCCTTTACCTAGTGGCTAACGTGCTTTAAGTGACCAGTTGTATACTCAGTGGACAGCCGCCTCATCACAACACATTCAATCACTAAATAAAACGGGCAATACGTAACGAGGGTTGGCTGCAGGGCGTACTGCATTACATATGACATTGTCTCTTGTGTTTTTTAGTGTGTTTTGTAGCGTACTTTTTGACAAAAAACTGCCAAAAATTTGGCGCGGATATTACGCGCTTCATAAGCAGGGCCTGCTATCATGCTACACTATCGCTATTTTTCTTGTCTCTCTTATAAATGGTTGGATTATGACTGTCTCTCCTACTTCTGGCTTTATGTCTTTTTTGCGTATAAATGACGGCGCGCATGATCATGATAATGCTGATCACCATATCAATAATAAAACCAAGCAGTTTCATCAGATTGTGCGCACCCAGATTGCCAAAGATATCGAGGTGTTATTTGCGTATGCCAAGCTGCCAAGCCCGCTGCTGGATGCCTGCCAATATGTGATGACGGGGCAAGGTAAGCTGGTGCGTCCGCTACTGGTCGCTAGCGCCTTTGCCAGCGTGAATGATGACCGCTGGCAAAGCGAGGCGCAGCCTATCAGCCCAGATATCTCTGAGACCATGACGCAAGGCAACACGGCAACCCCTCTATTAGAAAGCCTGTTAGAAAACGACTCCGATTATGATATGGCGCGCCGAGCGGCATTGGCCGTCGAGCTATTGCATACCTATTCATTGGTACATGATGACTTGCCCTGTATGGACGATGACGCGCTGCGCCGTGGGCAGCCAACCGCGCATATCGTCTTTACCGAGGCAACCGCCCTACTGGCAGGGGACGTGCTCCAGACCCTCGCCTTTGAGGTACTGACCGCAGAGCTGCCGACTTTTACGCCATTTGATGCCGCGATTGCCAGTCAGCTGCTCGCGGTTTTTGCGCCGCGTGCTCGCCGTATGGTCTCAGGGCAAACGCTGGATCTCAATGCCGAAGCCAACCCCGATATTACCCAAAGCCAATTAGAAGCCGTCCACCGTGATAAAACCGGCGCGCTCATCGAAGCGGCGATGCTGATGGGCGGGATTTGTGCTGGCGCGACCGCGCAAACGCGCATGGCGCTACAAGAATGCGCCCAGCATCTTGGTCTGGCTTTTCAAGTCCAAGACGATATCTTGGATGTCACCACCAGCACCGACACCCTTGGTAAACCTGCTGGCAGCGATGAAAAACTGGATAAATCCACTTATGTCAAACTGATGGGGGTTGAGCAGGCGACCAGCTATGCGCAGTCGCTGTTTAATGACGGACGCGCCGCCATCTTGCGTGAGTTGAGCGGCAGTAAGGACACCAACGCCTTATTGGCACTCATCGAATGGCTATGGTCACGTAAAAAATAAGCTGAGCAATAAACATTAAAAACGATAAAAGGTGGTCAACATGGAAGGCACCCCGACACCGCGTATCTACCTTGGCACCGGCGGGTCTGTACGCTATATCCCAAGGGTACCAAAAAGACTGACTTCTTACGTGAGTACGCTAAGCAATATGGCGCGGTCGAGATTAATAGTACCTTTTATGCGCCTATCGGCCAAAAAGCCTTTACCGGTATGATTAATAAAGCTTATGAGCAAGCCGATAGCGAGTTGAAGTTTGCCGTCAAGCTGCACCAAGACTTTACTCATGCGCGTAAGGGCACAGCGGAGCACGCACAATCTTTTCTCAATGCCCTGACGCCGCTGATCGAAGCAAATGCTCTAGCTCCTCTACTGCTCCAGTTCCCGCACGGCTTTGACCGTACTCGCCAGCATCGTCTGTACTTGGCAGAACTTGTCAGCTGGTTTAAGGACTATCCGCTTGCCATCGAGTTTCGTCATAACGCATGGCACACGCCGCAAGTGGTCGATAGCTTTCGCGAACAAGGTCTCATTTGGTGCAGCGTTGACTATCCTAAAGTTGGCGGGCTACCACCATCACGATTGATATTTACCGAGCGTACGGGATATCTGCGCATGCATGGCAACAATCTGAACTGGTGGGATGCGATGAGTGCGGCTGATCGTCATGACTATCGCTATAGCGAGGCGGAGATGCAGAATTGGGCGCAAGCGATTGCCAATCAGCGCCAGCATTTTGATGTGCTATATATCTTTTTTCAAAATACCGTGAAAGCGCACGCGTACTATAATATTGCTATGCTGCGTGAGGCGTTGGGTGGATTTGGGTTTGAGGTGGTCTAACAGAGTTTATGGACCTAATTAAAAACCAACCTATTTTCATAGAACTCAGACTATTGCTAATTTTGAAATATAAGGACATAGCGTGTATACAATAATAACTGAAAATGATGAATCCGCTTGGGCCGATGAAACTGGTGTTCTTTATCATTTCCCAAAAAGATACCAAAAGCACCTCAAACCAGGTACGAAAGTCATTTATTACAAAGGAACATTGAAGAACAAAAAATTTTCTAGTAAAAGGTTATCTGACGCGCCACACTATTTTGCTATCGCTAAAATCGGTAAAACCTACCCCGACAAAGAAAGTAGTAAAAATGATTTTTTTGCCACTATTACTGATTTCATACCCTTTAAAGAAGCTGTTTTAGCAAAATATGATTCAAAATACTTGGAAACAATCCCTGATTCGAGAAAATCCAATTATTGGCGCGATGGGGTAAGAGCTATCGATGAGGGTACTTATCAGCTGATTATCTCTAAAGGCATGGTTAATAAGGTTTCAGAGCAAAAAACGGCTTATATCTCAGATAAGAATGCAGAAAATTACCAGGATTCGCTTGAATCTTTCAGTGAAGGTAAAGCATCAAAGCGCTATGTAACTACATACGAAAGAAATCCTAAATATAGAAAACAAGCAATTGCTATCCACGGTGACTCTTGTACTGCTTGCGGATTTAACTTTGGTGAGTTTTATGGAGAATATGCAGCAGGCTTTATTCATATTCATCATATAGTTCCGGTTTCAGAATTTGAAACACCTAAAGAGATAGACCCTGAAACCGACTTAGTTCCTCTATGCGCAAACTGCCACTGTATCGTTCATAGAAAGAAAGACAAGACATTATCAATCCATGAAATAAGAAAGTTAATAGCTGACAACTCTAAGTAAAAGATATAAATAGTCATTGTAAAGTGAAGCTGTATTAACAGTAGCAGAACATAAAAGACTAGCCAAAAAAAGGACGCCTCTCAGCGTCCTCTTTTTATTTACAAATCAAAAGCTAGGTAGCTTATTTACCTTCAACACCAGCATCTTGACCTTTGTATTTTGCGTTTGCGTAGTCCCAGTTCACGAGCTTGTCTAGGAACGTATCGACATAGTCAGGACGACGGTTACGATAATCGATATAGTAAGCGTGCTCCCACACATCACAAGTCAATACCGCGATTTTGTCGTGTGCTAAAGGGTTGTCTGCATCACTCGTTTTCATGATAGAGAGTTTGCCACCTACCTTGTCAGTCACAAGCCATGCCCAACCTGAACCAAACTGTGACGTCGCTGCGTTTTTAAACTCTTCGCGGAACTTGTCATAGCTACCAAAATCTTCTTCGATTTTACCTTTTAGATCACCTGTTGGCTCGCCGCCGCCGTTTTCTGGGGTCATGCAGTTCCAGTAAAACGTGTGGTTCCATACTTGCGCGGCTTGATTAAACATGGTTTGCTTGCTGTCATCTTTTGCCGTAGCTTCGATGATCTCAGGTAGTGTCTTATCTTCAAGACCAGAACCTGGTAGCATATCTTTTAATTTATTTACGTAAGCTGCATGGTGCTTGTCATGATGGTATTCTAGCGTTTCGGCACTGATATGTGGCTCTAGCGCGTCTTTTGCATAAGGTAGATCTGGTAGAGTAATGTTTGACATATTTATTTTATCCTTGCTTATTTGCCGCTCTTATCTCACCTGCCCCACAGAGGCAAGCAACATACCGAGCTAAATTGGCTGAGTTTATTGTTTGAGATGAATTTTATCGCTTAATACTTTTGTCGTTTATACATGATATTTTTACTCACAATATCACGTATTGTCATGAATCCAAAAGTAACATTAGTGTTATTTTTTGCCCGAAAGCCAAGTGTTTGACTTCGCGAGCGTTTATTAACTTAATATTCACAAGCTATAAGATATCATTCACTGAATCTTGGCACCTATTATAGCAACAGTACGCGGTAATATCAGTTACTAAATGTTATGGACGATACAACCTGTATAGCAATTGGTTATTTATCGAGCCACGCTATCTGGTTGTTTGAGCTTAACCGGTATAATAAATGGGCGGATGCGAGCCATTATGCATGTTTACTCTATTTAGCTTACCGCATTTACTGGTAACGTCTTTTTTGTCCCTCGACTTGATGGAATGATTTTATGAGCACTACCACAGGCCAACTATCTGGTCACCCCGTACCATTGCCAAATGAGGCAACCGCTGCCAGCCAGTGGGTACTCGCCAGTAATAACAAAGGCAAGCTTGCTGAGTTTAAACGTCTATTTGCGGCGGCAGATTTGGATGTGACGATCGTCCCGCAAGGGCAGCTTGATATCGATGATGCCATCGAGGATGGGCTCAGCTTTGTAGAAAACGCCATCATCAAGGCGCGGCATGCCAGCCGTAGCAGCGGGTTGCCGGCGATTGCCGATGACTCAGGGTTATGCGTGCCCGTATTGGGCAACGCGCCTGGTATCTATTCGGCGCGCTACGCAGGCGAGCATGGCAATGATGCTAAAAACAACGCCAAGCTCATCGCTGATTTGCAGCCTATTCGCGCCGCCTCGCCAGATACGCCTATCAAAGGCATGTTTGTTTGTGTGCTGGCGCTGGTCCGTCACGCTGATGACCCGCTGCCGATTATCGCTCAAGGCTTATGGCAAGGCGAGATATTAGACGCGCCACATGGCGATGGTGGTTTTGGCTATGATCCACTATTTTGGTTACCCCAATTAGAGGCAACGGCGGCAAGTTTGGATAGTGCTCATAAAAACCAAATCAGTCATCGCGGCCAAGCGATTAGGCAGTTATTGGCGCAGCTACCGCTATGACAGTTGACGCGCTCTAAAACAGCGTTAGCGCTAATGATGCATGTCATCAAACATAAGGTAAATAAAGAACGCTTTATAGGCAAACAGATAATTTTTACTTTAATAAACAGATAGATTATACTGTTCTACTTTTAAAATTTTGTTGAAGGCCGTTATTTGCCTGTATAATTCAGCAAAAAGCGTTATTATGCGCGGCATAAACGGTTTATTATTGATATTTGATAGCGTGTACTCAAACGCTGCCTGACAGCGCTTGGCCTTATAGCCGTGGCGCAGTTAGGTTATAGGGACGTCTGAGGCGATTGCTTAAAGGCCAACTGAGCGACTGCGCGCTATCACTATCCCCTATTTATTCCAACGGCAATCAGCAGCACACGCCCGTATTTTGAGGTGCGATTGTCTATCATTATTATTTAACCCTAAAGGTGTAATTAACATGGCTACAGATTTGCAAGTCACAACCAACAAGCTATCTAATAAAGAGACTCAGCTGACGGTTAAAGTCCCCGTGGAAAAAATCCAAAACAAAGTAGAAGGCCGCATCAGCCAAGTGGCGAAAACCGCCAAAATCGACGGTTTCCGTAAAGGCAAAGTGCCAATGTCGCACATCCGCTCACAGTACGGTGCGGGCATCCAGCAAGAAGTGATCAACGATGTGATCCGTGATACGGTCTTTGAAGCGATCAAAGCTGAAGACATCCGCGCCGTTGGTATGCCAAACATCGACGACGTTAAACTAGAAGACGACTTTTTGGTGTATCAAGCCACTGTTGAGATCTTCCCAGAAATCGACGTACAAGGTATCGATGAAATCGAAGTTGAGCGTCACACTGCAACCGTCAGTGACGAAGACGTCGACACCATGATCGAAAACCTGCGAAAGCAGCGTCAAGAGTATGTTGAGAAAAAAGGTAAAGCGACCAAAGATACTCAGGTCACTTTCGACTTTGAAGGTTCAATCGACGGCGAGAAGTTTGAAGGCGGTAGCGCTGAAGACTTCAAACTAGTCATCGGTAGCGGTCAGATGATTCCAGGCTTTGAAGACGGTATCAAAGGCATGAAAGCTGGCGAAGAAAAGACCATCGATGTGACTTTCCCAGAAGATTATCAAGCCGAAAACTTAGCGGGTAAAGAAGCTCAGTTCAAAATCAACGTCAAACTGGTCGAAAAACCTAAGCTACCTGAAATCGACGACGAGTTCCTAGAGCTATTTGGCGTGACCGAAGGCGGCGTTGAGAAGCTAAAAGAAGACGTACGCAAAAACATGGAACGTGAAATCAAAAACGCTGCGCGTAGCCAAGTCAAGCAAGCGACTTTTGATGCATTGCTAGAAAAGAACGAGTTTGACGTACCAAACGCCATGCTAGAGCAAGAAATCGAGCGTCAGCGCAACATGATGATGCAGCGTTTTTCTCAGCAGTTCGGCGCTAGCGCTGACAGCTTTGACAAAGACATGCTGCCAAATGAGCTGTTTGAAGAGCAAGCACTACGTGCTGCCCGTCTTGGCATCATCGTCGCTCGCCTCATCGACACCAAAGGCCTAGAAGTGGATCAAGAGCGTGTCGAAAACTTCATCAAAGAAGCGGCAGAAAACTACGAAGATCCAGCGGAAGTAATCGAGTACTACACCAATGACAAGCAGCAACGCGCCAACATCGAGTCTGTGGTACTAGAAGACCAAGTGGTCGACTATTTGATCAGCCAAGGTAAAGTAACTGACAAAGAAGTCAGCTACCAAGACCTGCTCGCCGCTCAGCAGCAGCAAGCAATGTAATCTTGCTTAGTCTTCCAGCCAGACCATTACGATCATCGCTAAGCACGGGTGATCATTGGTAACGACGACCAAGGTAATACAAAAATGCCCTAACCATTGTGTTAGGGCATTTTTCTTGGTAGATAGTTATTGATGGATAAAGTACTGGCACATACGCCCACATTGACTGACTTTTTATCGAGTATTTTTCATCATCGTTTATGATCAACCCCTTGATAAATGGTTGCAGACGCCTTATTAATAGACAGTCATTTATCAATTTTCACATTAAAAAGTTACTATTGCCTCAATAAAAAAGTTACCATTAGCTCAATTATTTTTTAGCGACACCTAGATGGTTTTATGGCATCTGGCTCGTACTAGGTATAAACGGCCTTATTTACAATGATAAGCCGTCAGCAAAGCTTGACCACTCGCTACCCTCAAACCCTTTATTTTATGGACTTATACATAGGACATCTTTATGACAGATTATGATCGCATCACCGCCAACCCGCATTTTGATATGTTGATGAGTGCGCACAACGACGTACAAAACATCCAAAGCGCTCCGCAGTCTGCCTTAGTACCCATGGTGGTCGAGCAGTCTTCACGTGGTGAGCGCTCGTTTGATATTTTCTCGCGCTTGCTGCGTGAGCGTGTGATCTTTTTGACCGGTCAAGTCGAAGACCACATGGCCAATCTTATCGTTGCTCAGTTGCTATTTTTGGAAGCAGAAAACCCAGACAAAGACATTCATTTATACATCAACTCACCAGGCGGCTCAGTCAGTGCCGGTTTGGCAATTTTTGATACCATGAACTTTATCCAGCCTGAGGTATCGACCATCTGTATGGGCGGCGCGTATAGCATGGGTTCATTCCTATTGGCAGCAGGCCAAAAAGGCAAGCGCTACTCACTTGCCAATGCACGCGTGATGATTCACCAGCCATCAGGCGGCGCGCAAGGTCAAGCGACCGATATCGAGATTAATGCTCGTGAAATCCTCAAAATCCGTGATCGCCTAAACCGCATTTTGGCTGAGCGTACCGGCCAGCCACTTGAGAAAATCGAAAAAGACGTCGAACGTGACTTTTGGCTAGATGCGCAAGAAGCCAAAGAGTACGGTCTGGTCGATGAAGTACTAGAGCGTCGTCCGACTTCGTTGTAGGCTTTGGGCGCCGCGCCATCATCGCGATATCCGCAGCCATTTTGTTACATTTTATGCTTGAGCACTTGCTGTTTGGGCATTGATGGACATACTCAGAATACTTATAAGCTTTAAATTTTAGGAGCGCCTTTTATGGCAGAAGATAACACCCCACAGTGCTCATTTTGTGGCAAAGCCAAAAGTGACGTACAACAGCTCATTGCCTCTGACGACGCCAATATCTGTAATGAGTGCATTGAGCTATGTACCGACTTAATCGCAGACAGTGCCGAGCAGAGCGACGATAGCGATATTGACACCTCGTGGGTCAATAAAAAACTACCAACGCCAAAAGAGATACGCGCCAAGCTTGATCAGTATGTCATCGGGCAGGACGCGGCCAAAAAAGCCTTGGCAGTGGCGGTTTATAACCATTATAAACGTCTAAAAGTCAGCCAGACTTTGGCCAATGACAACAAAACAGCCAAGATTGGCGCTGATGATGCCATGGTTGAATTGGCAAAAAGCAATATCTTGCTGATTGGCCCGACCGGCTCTGGTAAGACACTGCTCGCGCAAACCTTAGCGCGCCTGCTCGACGTGCCTTTTGCGATGGCCGACGCCACCACCTTGACCGAAGCAGGCTACGTCGGTGAAGACGTCGAAAACATCGTGCAAAAATTACTGCAAGCGGCTGACTATGATGTGAGCAAAGCTGAGCAAGGTATCATTTATATCGATGAGATTGATAAAATCAGCAAAAAAGGCGACAACCCGTCTATCACGCGCGATGTATCGGGCGAAGGTGTACAGCAAGCGCTGCTCAAGCTAATCGAAGGTACAGTTGCTGCTATCCCTCCTCATGGTGGCCGTAAGCATCCACAGCAAGAGCTGATCCAAGTCGATACCAGCAACATCCTCATCATCGTTGGTGGTGCATTCGCTGGCCTCGACCAAGTGATTCAGCAGCGTACCGAAAAGGGCGGTATCGGTTTCAATGCGGATGTCAGCTCAAAAGACGACAGCCGCCGTAGCTCAGATTTGCTTCAGCAAGTCGAGCCTGAGGATTTGATTAAGTTTGGTTTGATTCCTGAGCTGATCGGTCGTCTGCCGGTATTGGCCGCGCTCGAAGAGCTGGATGAAGAAGCACTGGTGCAAATCTTGACCGAGCCAAAAAACGCGCTGGTCAAACAGTACAAGTATTTATTTGATATGGAAGGCGCTGAGATTGAGTTTACCAAAGAAGCCCTCGATGCCATCGCCAAAAAAGCCATGGAGCGCAAAACAGGCGCGCGTGGTCTGCGCTCTATCGTAGAAAACGCCTTGCTAGAAACCATGTATGAGCTACCATCGATGAAAAACGCCAAAACCGTGATGGTCGATGAGTCGGTCATCAATGAAGGCAAAACGCCTAAAATTGCTTAATCTGAGCATGACCAAAGATAGCAGGACAAATGGCAGGCTATCTTGACAGTAATCCTAAAAAAAGCGTCTGGCAGCAGTGCTCAGGCGCTTTTTTGTGTCGGCTCGTCTGTATGCATAAATATATATGCCCAAGCGCACAAAAGGCATATAAGAAACCCATAAGAAACCCATAAAAAAATAAACTGGGCTTTTTTGCGGTATGCATAACCATCATAGTAATACTTAAGGTAGCTTCATATCGCCTTCTACCAGCCAGCCCATACGCCGCATCACATAAGCGACAACACCGGCAATCACGGCTGGCAGCACAAACATCAATAACACAATCGCCGTCCATAGCTGTGCGGTGCTCATCAGTCCTTGCGAGGCCTCGATAACGCCAAATACCCCGACCAACCCCGCCGTCCCCATGCCAGCGCCAGTTGTGGTACATGCCAGCCCAAAGCCGACGGTCGCAATAGGGCCGACAATGGCGCTTGCGATGACCGCAGGCAATAGCACCAATGGTTTTTTTAGTACATTGGGAATCTGTAGCATACTGGTGCCAAGCCCCTGAGAGATCACCCCGCTCATGCCGTTGTCCTTAAAGCTCGCTACCGCAAAGCCGATCATGTGCGCCGCACAGCCCACCACTGCCGCACCGCCTGCCAGCCCGCCAAGCCCGATAGCGATACAGATGGCAGCGCTGGAGGTGGGAAGTGTCAGCAAAATCCCCACCACCACAGCTATCACCACCCCCATCAATAACGGCTGCAGCTCAGTAGCTGCTTGGATACCTTGTCCAATAGCGCTGACGGCAGCGACGATGGGCGGATTAAGTAGGGCACAAACCAGCAACGCCGTACTACATACCACCAATGGTACCAACAAAATATCAAGTTTGGTTTTACCTGCGACCCACGTACCAGCACGATACGCAAATACCGATGCCAAATACGCGCCAATCGGATTGCCTGGTATGGCGACAAAAGTCGCAGGTGCGCCTACCTGAGTGGTAAATAGCGTCCCTGCCATTAGCGCCTCGGAGTGGGCACCGAGCATACCAACGACCAAGCAACTGAGCATCACCAGCGTCGGTGCTTTTAGATAGTACGCAATACCCACGCCGATACCCGCCCCCATCATGACTGAAGCCAGCTTGCCGACAGCCACCAGTGCTGGCAAATTTAACCAACCACCGATTTGCGAGATAATAAGACCAGCTATCAAGGTAACAAACAAGCCCAACGCCATGCCAGTAAAAGCATCAATAAAATACTTTTGAAAAAAAGCCTTAATGACACCGTGGGGTGCTACTGCGTGCGATACAGTCATAGCCATGCTCTTTGTAAGTTTTGGAGATAAATTGTGGTCAAATAAGGAAAATAGCGCCGTTCATATCGGGATATAAACCCGCTATTTGACGATGGTTGGCAAAATTTAGCCATTTTTAGCCCATTTAGATAACTATCGAGTGAATTGAAAACACGCCCTAAAATAAACGATAAAAAAGGCGTCGCTCGTAACCAGTAAGCGACGCCTTTGTTTATAAACGAATCATCCTCCTAAGCTGCCGATGCTAGCGGCGCTGCTCGACGATGATAGAGTCGATGCCGTTATTTTGTAGGCGCTGCTGGGCGGTGGTCACCGCTTGACGATTATTCATCGGCCGTGAGATGACCTGATAGATGGGCAAGCCATTACCTGTGGTGTTTTTTACCACTCTTGCATCGACACCTGCCATCAGTACTTGGGCGCGGCGACGATCTGCTTCATCAGCATCACCAAAGCTATTGATCTGCAAAATGTAGGTGGCTGCCGGTTTGGCGGCCTGTACGCTAGCGGTTCCGGCACCTGAGTTATTGCTACGGTTAGCGCCATTACTATTGCTAGTAGGCGCAGGGCCATCGTAAGTGGCGTCTTCTTCGACAATGACAATCTCATCACTGTTTTCGCCAGTGGCCGCGCCATTGCCTTGATTAGGCGCTGTCACTGTGCCATCCGCGATACCAAAATTGCCTGACTCATCATCACGGCTGGCGCTACTATCCTGCGGCTGAGTGACGACCACATCCGGCTCAAAGGCATTGATATCGCCTATTGCGCCGTTGCCCACCTCGGCAATGTCTTCATCAGGAATCGTCGCCATTTCTTGACTGGGCAATATGTCATAAAACTCATAATCAGCATTATCCGTGTCGGTATCGACACGCGGCTGTACCTGACGGTCTGGGTCATCGCCGGCGGCACTATCTGCTGGACTAAAATCAAACAATGGCGAGAGGTAGATAAACACCCCAATCATCAAGGTCAGTATCGCCCCGACGAACATCCATAATAAGCCTGACACACTACTGGTTTTGCGCTTTTCGGTCGCGCCTTTAGGTTTTTTGGCTAGCATGGATCTGGTTCTCCCTACTGAATCTAACTATCATTAAATTACGCTTATCGGCCGTCTCTTTATACTACATGCTAGACGGGGCAGACAACCCTAATAAATTAAGTCCGTTGGACAATACTTGACGCACCGCTTTTGACAACCGTAGACGCGCCTGCATCAATGCCATCTCATCAGTGCTCGGTGTCTCACCTGATGTCAAGCTCACCGGCAAGATGCGGTTGCTGTCGTACCAGCCATGAAACAGTGCGGCCAGCTCTTTTAGATAATTGGTCAAGACGTGCGGCTCGTAGCCGGTTGCCGCGCGCGCCAAGGTCGCAGGATAGCCTGCTAGCAGCTTGATCAGCTCATCTTCATTAGGAGCGCTTAGCCTCGTTTGCTGCGCTTGACCGATGGCATCATCTACCACAAAGCCACTGTTTTCAAGCTTCTCTAACACGCGGCAGACACGCGCATGCGCGTACTGAATGTAATAGACTTGGTTGTCTTTACTTTGCGACTTGGCCAGCTCCAGATCAAAGTCCACATGCACTTCAGGCTTACGCGCCACATAATAAAAGCGCGCCGCATCGTTACCCACCTCAGAGCGCAGCTCGCGCAAGGTGACAAACTTGCCTGAGCGTGACGACATTTGTACTTTTTCACTACCGCGCCATAAGGCCACAAACTGTACCAATACCACATCGAGGCGCGCCTCATCGATGCCAAGCGCAGTCAGCGCCGCTTTTACCCGCGGGACATAACCATGGTGGTCTGCGCCCCAGACGTTGATGACTTTATCAAAGCCGCGGTCAAACTTGTTTTTGTGATAAGCAATATCAGAGGCAAAGTACGTCGTTTGCCCATTAGCGCGGCGTACCACGCGGTCTTTTTCGTCACCAAAATCGGTCGATTTAAACCAAATATTGCCACCTTTTTCATACAGATAGCCTTTGTCGTCTAGTATCTGTAAGACAGGCTCGATCTCGCTATCGATTGAGCGCTCGCTAAACCAGCACTCATAACGCACCCCAAAGTCATTTAAATCATCTTTGATATCCGCCAAGATACTGCTCAGCGCAGCGTCTAAAAACAGCTCATAACCCTCGCCTAGCAAGGATTTACTATTGGCAATCAGGCCATCGATATGGGCTTCTTTGTCGCCTGATACCAGTGTTTTTTCGCCATCGGCATTGGTATCAAAGATAGCATCTGCTGGTACGTCTTTGGCGACGTCAGCGAAAGGATGAACGTAGCTGTCACCATGCTGCACCTTTAGAGTCTGTGCGATATCTCGGACATACTCACCTTGATAGCCATTGACCGGAAAGGTCACCTGCTCGCCGTTGATCTGCAAATAACGCAAGTAGGTGCTGGTTGCCAAAATATCCATTTGGCGACCGGCATCATTGACGTAGTATTCACGCGTGACATCATACCCCACCGCCTCTAGCAAATTGGCGACGCTCATACCGAACGCTGCGCCGCGGCCGTGACCGACATGCAAGCTTGAGGTTGGGTTGGCAGAGACAAACTCGACTTGGATTTTTTGCCCGGCAAATTGCTCGCTTAGACCAAAGCGGTCTTGTAGCTCAAAGATATCTGCTAATACTGCAAACTTGGCATCGCTGTTCAAAAACACATTGATAAAACCAGGGCCGGCGATTTCGACTTGGCGAATGTCTTGATTATCAGGCAACGCGGCGACGATTTTTTCAGCCAGCATACGCGGATTGCTCTTGGCTGCTTTGGCTGCCGTCAGCGCGATGTTACTGGCAAAATCACCATGGCTCAAATCCTTGGTACGGGTAATCTGGCTATTGTTTTTCCAATCGGCAGGCAAGATGTCTTGCGCCTGTAAGGTTTGAACAGCTTGGTCAAATAATGCGGTTAAGGTATCGATTTGGGCTTGTGACATAGGGTATAAACTCAGTTAAATAAACAACAAAAACGGTATGAAACATGACGAATGCGAGCAGTCGATATGGGATTATTATAATAGCGACAGGCTATGCAAAAGAGACATTAGTACTAAAAAACAAGTAACCTATAAATATAACAATCTTTGTGCTGTATTGCACTATTTACGATAAAATTAGTGTCAAAATACAACACTTTAAGCCCAATTTGCCCCTCAGTATTGGCTATCTGATAAAGACGGCGCGCGCCACGCTAAGCGTGGCAAAACGCCCACATGATGATTGTAGCGTTACTGTTGTCCAAGGCTTTGCGGTAGTTTATACCCAGTACATTCCACGCTATAATGACGGTTTGTCTTGCTGTCTTGCTGTAGTGAGGCAATACGCCCCATTGCAGCCGAGTCGCCTGCCATTATCCAGACGATAAAATAATAAAGACAATCAAACAACGCGTTACCACTTTATAGGACTATCTTATGTTTGCTATTGCTGCTAGTACCATCACCAGCTGGGGGTTGTACGTCTTACTACCAATATTTATCGCCTTTTTATTTTTTATTATGTGGGACATCTCTAAAAAATCTGAGGCTGGACGCGCTGGGACGTTTTGGATCTTTTTGGCACTGGGTGCTGGGTTTGTGGGCTTTTTACTCAAGCTCTTACTAGAGGTCGCCTTTGAGAGATGGTTGATCTAACCTATGCTCTAGGGTCCTTAATTCAACCGACAGTCATCCAAATGGGTTCGAAGCGGCTAAACAGCGACCAAACACTGCACTGTTTTACTGTGCTATTTTTTGGCAATAATGGTCGCGCGCATCGGGGCAGGATAGCCTTCTACAGTTTTTGTTCGGTCATTAGTATCTAAAAAATCTGCTAAAGAGTGATACGTCATCCATTCGGTTTGGCGCTGCTCATTGGTCGAAGTCGTGGCCACATCGACGCAGCGCACGTCTGTAAACCCTGCTTTTTCAAGCCAGCCGATTAACGCTGCAACAGAGGGTAAAAAGTACACATTATTCATCTGCGCATAGCGGTCATGCGGCACCAGTACAGTATTGGCATCGCCTTTGATTACCAACGTCTCAAGCACCAGCTCGCCGCCTTTGACCAGCTGCCCCTTTAGCTGTTGCAAATGCTCAAAGGGTGACTGACGATGATAGAGCACCCCCATACTAAACACTGTATCAAATAGCTGACTATGCTCAGGTAAGGCTTCGAGTGGGACGGGGATATAATGCGTTTTATAACTATCAGCCGCGCCGACAAAATGCCGAATCGCCATAAACTGATGATAAAACAAGCAAGAGGGATCGATGATAATGACCGTCTCCGCGCCAGCCCCTGCCATACGCCAGCCATGATACCCAGAGCCGCCGCCGACATCGAGCACGCGCCGTCCTTTTAAGGTACCCAAATGCGGCGCAACTCGCTGCCATTTCCAGTCACTGTGCCACTCGGTATCGATCTTGATACCTGACGCATCATCGCCGATTTGACCACCGATCTGAAACGGCCCTTTGCGCCACGGCATCAGCTGCTTTAACAGCGCCGTTGTTTGCTTGCGCTGCGAGTCACTCAGATTTGCCTCAATGGTCAATACATCAGTGTCTAGATGAACAGCATCGACGACCAATTCTGGCAAACGCGCCACCGACGCCTGATAAGCTGGCGCGTGCGCATAGTTGGCTTTGTCTTTGATGGCACCCAGCCATGTTGGCAACTGGGTCAGCCACTCATAAACCGTCGGCTGCTGCTGCGCAAGTGTTAGCAAGGTCAAATACAGCTCGCGTTCGGCGCGCAAGATAGTGTCATTAAGCATAAAAGCGAATTACCATGTGGATCAAAAAGTAAGGTTAAAAATTGCGTCCTCAAAGAAAGGCTATTTAAACGCCACAATCGAGACAAAGTTCAAAAACTGAAACCACGTCAGATGCCGCGCAAAACCCACCTCATCCAAACGCTGATGGTGCCCGTCTAAGGTATCGGTGATAAGGACGTTTTCTAGCGCATTACGCTTGCCGCTGATTTCCATCTCGGTATAGCCATTAGCGCGCTTAAAGTCATAATAGCGCTCAACCAGCCACGCATCATACTGCTCATCAAACGCATGGGTTTTTTCAGTCAACACCAATATACCGCCCTCACTCAGTGCATTATAGATATTCTCTAACACCGCCACTCTATCGGCGGTTGGCAAAAACTGTAGCGTTAAGTTTAAAATCACCATATCGCATGGCTCAAGTGTCACATCGCGGATATCGGCGGTGACGACTTCGATATCGTGCTCAGGATAGTTATCATTGAGCACAGTTGCCGCTTTTGTGGTCATCGCAGGCGAGATATCTATCGCTTTAATCTGTAAATCCTGCGGCGCAAATTCCCCAGCCAGCGCCATGCTAGCTGCACCAAGTGAGCAGCCCAAATCATACACACGGCTGACACGGCGGCCATCATCACCTTGCTGACGGTACTTGCAATGACGCCGAGCAAAGATAGGCAACATCGCCAGCACTTGACCATAACCTGGTACACTACGGCGAATCATATCTGGAAAACACGCCACCACCTGCTCATCAAAAGAAAAGCGCGCCGCTTTATCGAGAGGTGTAGTAAACAAAGTGTCATGCTTGATAGTGTCAGGATTGGATTGGCTCATGGGGCGACTCATTTCGATAATAGCAAAAGCCCATTATAACATTACTGTTTGTTACTTATCGCCATCAGATGCCCTGTTAAGCTAGATAGGTCACGCTAAGGACAATCAATTGATGATTGAAACAGTCGTTAAACCAACCGTGTCATTGAGTTGATAGAGTCTTTAAGCAGATCGTTGAAAGTTGAAAAATGACCGTCTGCGACCAACATATACACCAGTAGCGCTATGTCACTTTTAGAATGAAGTGATTATATAACCTGATCATCTCTTTATAATAATAGGAAAAATTATGCAAACCATTATCTTAGGCGGTGGCTGCTTTTGGTGCACCGAATCGGTCTTTTTGTCCGTAAAAGGGGTAGCGTCCGTGACCTCAGGCTATATGGGCGGCGACGCAGTATCGGCCAACTATGAGGCCGTCTGTAGCGGCACCACAGGTCATGTAGAGGTTATCAAAGTCGATTTTGATGACACTGTTGTCCCTCTGGAGGTGATACTTGATGTGTTTTTTGCCACTCACGACCCCACAACCAAAGATCGTCAAGGCAATGATATCGGCAGTCAATATCGTAGCGTGGTGTTCTATACAGACGATGAGCAAAAACCAACCGTCGATCGCACCATCAATAAACTGCGCGATATGGGCGTCAACGTCGTCACAGAAGTCCATCCTGCTATGACGTTCTATAAGGCTGAAGAGTCGCACCAAGACTTTTTTAACAAAAACCCAGGCCAAGCCTACTGCAACTTTGCCATCCCACCCAAACTTGCCAAACTGCGTAAAGAGTTTAGCGAATATATGGTCAATTAACTGACGCGCCATCACGGGTGCATCATTCGGCAAGTAACTCACCTATAGTCAGTTTGCTATAAAAATGTTATAGCAAACTGACCAATAAACGCATGACTCTTTTATTTAGAGTCGACTATATAGCTTGCTATATACAAACCGCTTGCAACCTCACGCCTACGTCAATTTATAGTAACAGGGTGCTGCGACCGCTTTTCTTTATTATGCAGATTGGTTACTCTAAGTAAATATGACGATTTTGCACTTTATGCTGTTTTATTGATCGCTCTTATTTATAACCATTACTTATCATCACGTCCCATCACCATTTCTCATAATAATTTTGACGTTTATAGGATATTTTCATGCGTTTGACTCCTCTTTCGACCCTATCCATGCTGGCTGCGGCTATCGGTATGAGCCTTGCCAGCACTGCCCAAGCGGCCAAACCACCAGCGCCAGACTTGTCCAATAGCGAGTTTCAGCAGTGTCTAGATAGGCTAAAAGGCTCTAGTAAGTTTCGCGGCGTAGACAGCTTTACCTTCAACAACTATCGCCCAGCTCAGCCTGACCCTAGCGTTATTCAGTCGCTTAACTATCAGCCCGAATTTCAAAAAGATGTCTGGGATTATCTATCGGCGCTGGTGGACAAAGAGCGCGTCGAAGATGGTATTCGTGCCAAGCACCAATGGCGTGATACACTGCGCCAAATCGAATCGCGCTATGGCGTAAAGGCCGAGCACGTCCTTGGCGTCTGGGGCGTGGAGTCCAACTTTGGTCAGACACTAGGTAAAAAACCGCTATTTGAATCCTTAGCGACTCTCTCCTGCTTTGATCGTCGCCAAAGCTACTTTCAGGGGGAGTTTGCCAACGCGCTCAAAATCGTCCAACGCGGTGATATCGCACCAAACGACATGACAGGCTCGTGGGCTGGCGCCTTTGGGCAAACGCAGTTTATGCCGAGCACCTTTTTGGAGCTGGCCGTCGACTTTGATGGCGATGGTCGCCGCGACCTCGTCAATAGCGTCCCTGATGCACTAGCCTCTACCGCCAACTTTCTGGACAACCGTGGCTATCGTACAGGGGAGCCGTGGGGTTATGAAGTCAAACTCCCTGATGGCTACTGGGCGGCGTCCAACCGTAAAAACAAAAAATCCATGAGTCACTGGCGCAGCCAAGGTCTGACATTGGCAAATGGTAGCCCGCTGCCCTATGATTTGAGTAGTGCAGGACTGCTATTACCAGCTGGTATAGAAGGGCCGGCGTTTTTGGTTGGTAAAAACTTTGACACCTTTTACTCGTATAACGCGTCAGAAAACTACGCATTGGCCATCGCGCACTTGTCAGATCTGATCACGCGCGAAGACAGCAGCAAGACAGATTTTATCACTGCGTGGCCCACAGATGACCCAGGTATCAGTCGCCAACAAGCCAAAGACATCCAGCAAGCACTGCTCGATGCTGGCTATGATATTGGCGGCGTCGACGGCATCATCGGTGACAACACTCGTACGGCGATTCAGCAATACCAGACCAGTCACGGTATCTTCCCAGCTGATGGCCGTGCAGGGCAAAAATTTTATCGTGCTATCGTTGGCAGTGCGGCCCCAAGCCCGCGCTCGTATGGTCACTCATACTCTCAGCCCACCAATAGCCAACCCCTAAACCCAGCACCCGCCGATAGTATGGGGCAATTGATCCAGCAGCAGACCACCGCGCCAAGCGCTTACTCTCAGTCGCCGCAGCCCTCTACGTCTAGCAACCCGCGCTATCGCCGCGTGATCGGCAGCGACGGTACTATCAAGCTGGTACGTATTGATGAAGGCTCATAACCGCTAGGTTTTATCGCTCTCCCTCTGATAGCAAAAAGGCCACGCTATAGCTAGCGTGGCCTTTCTATGTATTTTAAGACGAGACCTTTAGGACGATACTAACAGATAAGTCTTTAGCCTTGGCTTTTTGACAAACCTACGTTTTGATCGTTTTATCATAGTGACGCGGTGTTATACGATAGGCGGCGGATTGGGCTTACCATTGTCGCCATCCCAGTTTTCCCGTGCCTTGTCGTCTAGGTCGGCAGGGGTTTTTGGCTCCCATTTGCCATTTTCTTTCCACGTCTCGTCACCCCAATCCGCATCTTCTTCTTTTCTATCCAAGTCTTTGTAGGCTTGGCTAGGGTCGATGCCGCGGCGCTTCATGTCGGCAACTTGCTCTTCTAGGGTGCGAAACTGATCAGCATCATGCATGGCTTTTTCTAAGCCGTCGATTTCATGGTTGCGCTCATCATATTTAGAGTTGCTCATGTCTACTCTCCTTAATTATTCAGTGATCGTCAATGATATGTATCTCAGCGCTATTGTATGATGTGTTATCGTTTTAGTGATTTTGTTCTTTAGTCATGTTCGTCATTTCGTTCATGGCCTTTGGCTATCGACTGAACGTGCGCTGACTCATGATTCTTATTATCACCAGTCCTGCTCAGATTCACAACCTCTGCCACGTATGCTTTGTATTACAAAACGTAGTCGCGCGCGCAAATGCTTGCGGTATATCTGCTCGAGACAGCTACTGCTGGAGGACTACTGAGAAAAACAAGCTACCAAAGAAGAGAAAATTTAAAAAAGGCAGATTAAGACTGAGACGAGGTGTTTTTTAACAAGTTTTTTGCATAAAAAGTCAGCTTCCATAGCTCCTGCGATACCCGTGTGCCATAGGTGGTCAACTGTATCCAATTGGCACTGACCAGCTGACGCTGCAAGACGTTTAAGTCGTCTTGTGATATCTGACAGCGCGCAACCGCGTGGACATTTGGCATGTCTTGCTTGACGTCTGCTTCAGCTTTTGATGCTATCAGTCGGTTGATGGCGGTTTGTAAACCATAGCTAGAGAACGTCGAGGGAATTTTTGATAAGGCGCTCAGTACCTCTTGCCATGTCAACGTCATCGGCCGTGTCACATCTGTCAGGTTACCCCCTGCATAAGCTTGCGCACTATAAGAGATATTAAAGGACTCTGTCAAAACGATGGGGTTACTGACATTATCTTCTGCAAAGCTGGCTTTGGGCTGCTCATGAGGGTAGGCAAGATTATGTTGGGTCAGGCTGTTTTGGTTAATGGCTTTTTTGGCGGACAGCCGCTCAGCGGGTTTTTGCATAGTGGCTTGTTTGCTAAACTCAATGACCTCGTCACTGGCCTTTATCCAGCCGCCCGTGACTTTATGTGCAGCAATGATGGTGTGATAGGCTTGTACCAGCAGGCTTTCGATTTCATCAGCATTGTCATAGTAGTATATGCGATTGTCTTGCTTGGTCACTGCGTTGATAAATTCTTGTAACTGGCGGCTGATGGCGCTGTCTGGCGGCTGGTTTTTGATTAAGACCAGTAAAGGCTTGAGCTTGGCTTTGGCATTTAGATAGCTTAAATGCATTTGGCTGACGCCGGTTTTTTGTGCGGTGCCATAGCTATCACCGATTACCATCAACGCATAGTCGCAGGAGTCGATGCATTGGCGCCCATATAACGATGCCTTTGACAGTTGGCTTGACACATCATAAGTCAAAAAAGCGCGCGCCTGAAAAAATATCGCTAGGTTATCCAATACCAGCAATTGATCATTATCAGCGCATATGACGTGGATATGATAGCGACGGTTTGGCACAATCACCTCTAAGCTTCAGTCATGACATAAGTAACGAGCAGATAAAATAAAGCACAAATATCTTGTTTTGCACAGACTAGCATAAACTTATAGAAATGGAATTATTTTATTTCGACTATAGCAGTTTCATCGTCATATAGGCGCGCCTGACACTCAAACCGCTGATCAGAAACTCCATGATAGCACTTATTTAGAAGCGTATTGCAAAACGGTCTCTTGTCCGACCAATTGTTTTATCAAAGCGCCCAACGTTTCGTCATATTTGCTGGCATAAAAAGTCAACGGCAGTCGAACAATAGGCGATATTTGATTGTTTGTCGCTATCGCTCGGTGAGCGTTGTTGTCATTCTCGCCATCATCATTGCCTTTAATATTAGCACTTGCCAATAGCTGATTGCTCAGTAGCAGCTGCTTGACCCGCTCTGCAATCGCCTGTCCTGAGTCCAATACCTGTATCGATAACTGCTGGCGCGCAATTTCCTCCAACAAAAAACCCTTAAAAAACGGATAATGCGTGCACCCAAGGACCAACTGATCGATACCAGCTTGCGCAAAGACCGTGAGCTGCTGACGTAAACGCCGCGCGGTCTCGTCCTCCTCTGGCATGCCCGCCTCCACCCATGGCACTAGTAGAGGGTCAAAGTACTTAGTCACTTCTACATTATTGGGCAGGGCAAACGCATCGATAACCTTGTTTAGTAACGCACCATTTAAGGTCGCCTTGGTCGCCAGCACCGCCACGCGATGGGTATTGCTGGCCAGTACCGCCGGTTTTAATGCTGGCACCAATCCCACAATAGGCAGCTGCGGATAACAACGCCTAGCCGTCTCTAGCGCATAGGCAGAAGCACTGTTGCAAGCGATAACGATAAGTTTGCAGCCTTGCTGATACAGCCACTCGATCGCTCTTAATGTCAGCCTCTCAATATCGGTGCTGTCGCGATTACCATAAGGGACATGTAGCGTATCGGCATAATAGACATAGCGCTCAGCAGGCAGCTGCTCGGCCAGATGCAGATACACAGACAGACCGCCTACCCCCGAGTCAAATAAGCCTATCGGTGCGTTTGGGTCAGCATGATAAGTCGTTGCCTCAGCTGCCACCTCATGAGCAGCAGCCTGCCAGATAGCCGCTGTCTTCATGTGTTTGGCTAGCACAGCCTCAGGATGTGCCCTATCCACGTTTAGCGCGTCATTTTTGCTCATACCCTTCATGGCTGTACTGTCGTTTTTTTGGTCATATCGGTATCTTTATACTACTGATTGCGTGACTTGTCGGTAGTCAATCAAGCTGCTACACACATCTTGTCACGCTTTGCTATTTATTATTTATGCTACAAATTAGCAATCGCTTAAGGCCTTGATAGCTTAAGTTATTGCTAATTTGATTGGTACGTTAAGACATTGATATCTTAAGGCATCGATAACTGATAGCATTGCCCACCACTTTGTAAGGTTAATATCGTCTCGCCGTTTTGCTCTGTCAGCTCACCAATCTCAGCCAAATGATAAAACGTATTGCGGCCGATCAGCGCCATCAAGCCCTGTCTGACAGGCATATACGGACGTATTTGCTGCTCGGCTGCTTGTCGCTGATGGTCTTTGGCGTTTTGTGCATTATTGGCTTGAGCGCTGCTGGCCTGAGGCTGACTCTCGGCATGCTTGTCTGGTACATTAGGATTATACGCCTTTAAGACGATTTTGTGCTCGTCATCTAGGCGAACGACATCGCCTGTGGTCGTGGTAAACTCCAACCAGCGCAGGCCTGCTTCCTCAACGATACCCACATCGTTGATTAATAACGGCGCATCTTCAACTTGAATACGAATTTTTTGTACAGGCGTTGATTTTCTTCTTTCCACAAAATCGTGGCAAACAGACTCACCAATGACTCTCTGGTCATTTTCCCGCCTTCGTGCCACCACTCGCCATTTGCCTTGATCACCAAATCCATATCCGTCACTTGCTCAGGATGCCAGCGCTCTAGGGGCGGTATGGCTCGCCCCTCGCGCGCCCCAGCAGTGGTCTTTAGATACTGGCTCAATGCGTCCATACTATTTAGGTCTGATGGCACGTCGTTTGGGGCTTGTGGCGTATCGTTTTGGTGTTTATTGGCTTGCTTGTTATGGCTATCCATCTTATGATTTCCTATCTAGTATGCAAAGTTTGGCAAATCTATGATGACTATAAATTTTAGTTTCAGGTATGATGAATCTTTGTCGTCAATCAATCATCATAATTAGCTCATTATTTTAATTTTACCTTAACATCGATACTCACAAATGCGTATCGTGTTTGTAGGACTTTTCTTTTATAATGAGTAACGATTTTTCATTTACGTGTTTTTATTTACATGGTTAAGTGGGTGCTGTATCGCTGTATCAATGAGGCGTTTTTTAAGGTGTTGATATCTTTGCATAAATGGTTTGTCGCAAAGAGCCCAGCTCATTGTTATTGATACGGCGCAGACAGTTTTTATCGGGCAGCCATATGTCGAGTGACGTTAGCGCCACAAGTCTATTATTTAATTGTTAAGCTAATGATGCCCTGAGATAAGCCACCATAAGTTTAGGAGTAGGTATGCAAGAGCAAGACAATCAAAAGCCAGTCGTTGATGGCGATACTGTAGCGACAGATACGGTCGAGCAAGACGTGCAAGCACAAAGCGTGGCTGCAGAGCCTGAGATAGAACGCGAGTCTATGGAGTTTGATGTCATCATCGTCGGCGGCGGTCCTGCAGGTTTGTCTGCGGCTATCCGTCTGCGTCAGCTTGCCATTGAGGCGGGCAATGATGAGTTTATGGTTTGTGTGGTCGAAAAAGGCTCTGAGTTTGGCGCTCATACCTTATCTGGCGCAGTTATCGAGCCACGCGCGCTCAATGAGCTCATCCCTGACTGGAAAGAAAAAGGTGCCCCGCTCAACGTACCTGCGACCGAAGATCGTTTTTATTATCTCAATTCAGCCACGCGCTCGACCAAAGTACCTGACCCCTTAATTCCAGCACCGATGCACAACGATGGCAACTATATCGTCTCGCTAGGCAATGTGGTACGCTGGCTTGCCGTACAGGCAGAAGAGCTAGAAGTGATGATGTTCCCAGGTTTCCCTGCCGCCGATATCTTATATAATGATGACGGCTCAGTACGTGGTATTTTGACAGGCGATATGGGTGTGGCGGCTGACGGTGAGGCCAAGCCAAGCTTTGAGCCAGGCTATGAGCTACTGGCCAAATACACCATCTTTGCTGAAGGTAGCCGCGGTCACTTGGGCAAACGTTTAATCAGCCGCTTTAGTCTCGATAAAGACGCTGATCCTCAACATTATGGTATCGGTCTAAAAGAGCTGTGGGAAGTGGCACCTGAAAAACATGAGCAAGGCGTGGTCATGCACGGTCTTGGCTGGCCATTGACCGAAACTGGCTCGACGGGTGGCTGGTGGTTGTATTTCGACGAAAACAACCAAGTCAGCTTTGGTCTGGTGGCAGATTTGTCTTATCACAATCCATATATGTCGCCATTTGATGAAATGCAGCGCTTAAAGACGCACCCTGTTATCAAAAATGTATTAGAAGGCGGCAAGCGTATTTCCTACGGTGCCCGTGCCCTGACCAAAGGTGGCCTAAACTCTCTACCAAAATTCACCTTCCCAGGCGGCGTGTTGGTCGGTGACGATGCTGGTTTCTTAAACCCAGCCAAAATCAAAGGCACGCACACCTCGATGAAATCAGGCATGCTCGCGGCTGAGGCGATTTTTGAGGCGCTGCAAGCCGACCGCCAGCACGACGAAGTGGTGGCTTATACCACTATGTATAAAGAGTCGTGGCTATATCAAGACAACTATGAGTCACGCAACTTCTCCCCTGCGATACATCGCATGGGTCTGTTTATGGGCGGCGCCTTTACCTTTATCGAGCACAATCTATTAAAAGGTAAAATGCCACTGACCCTGCATGACAGCATCCCTGACTATGCTCAGCTAGAGCGTGCCAACCATGCCTATCAGCCGACCTACCTAAAACCAGATGGTAAGCTGGTATTTGATAAGCTGTCATCAGTATTTATCTCTAATACCAACCATGCAGAAGATCAGCCAACACATCTTAAGCTCACTGACCCAACGGTGCCAGTGTCGATTAACCTGCCCCTCTATGCCGAGCCTGCACGTTTGTACTGCCCAGCGGGCGTCTATGAAGTGGTCAAGGATGCCGAAGGCGCAAAATTCGTCATCAACGCGCAAAACTGCGTACACTGTAAGACTTGTGATATCAAAGATCCATCACAAAACATCACTTGGGTCACGCCAGAAGGTGGCGGTGGCCCCAACTATCCAAACATGTAATGATGTTGGAGAGCCTTGAGCAGTCCTCTGCTCAGGGTTTTTTATACATTCAATGTCTCAATTAAATGACGCGACAACCCATCTTAATCTGTCCAAGCGTCACGGTTGGCTTCGTCTTTTAATTTGACAAAATCATCAGGGTCAAATTTGATTTGTGCACCTGATTTGCCTTCTTTGATTTGACGCTCGTAGTCACGCAGTATGCGTAGCGCCACAGGAGACAAAAGCAAAATAGCCACCAAGTTGACGAGTGCCATCATACCCATAGATAAATCCGCAAAGTTCCAAATCGCAGGCAAGCTGGCGATGGCACCGATAAACACCATTCCCAATACCATAAAGCGAAATATCATGATCATTACTTTGGCGTTTTTGGCGCCTGAGATAAACTCAAGGTTCGACTCGCCATAGCTGTAGTTGGCAATGATGGAAGTAAAAGAAAAGAAGAAAATGGCAATGGCGACAAAGATAATACCCAAATCACCCACGTACTGCGACAACGCCAGCTGCGTCAGCTGAATACCTTCTTGCTCGACATTGGGGTCGACCACACCTGACAAAATGATGATAGCAGCCGTTGCGGTACAGATCACCAGCGTATCCATAAACACGCCGAGCATTTGCATAAACCCTTGCACCGCGGGATGGTCAGGATGACTTTTTGCCGTGGCTGCCGCATTGGGCGCCGACCCCATGCCTGCTTCGTTAGAAAACAATCCGCGTTTGATACCGTTGATCATCGCCTGAGCGATACCATAACCGATGACCCCGCCCGCTGCTTGCTCAAATCCGAAAGCTGATTTTACGATCAAGGCGATGGCAGCTGGGAATTGGCTAAGGTTGGTGATGATAATAAACAGTGCCAATAAAATATACAAAATCGCCATGATAGGGACGATTTTGCCCGCGATACGAGCCACCGAGCGCAACCCTCCAAACACCACAGGCGCAACCAGTGCCACCAATATAAGGCCTGTCATCCATGTTGGCACGCCAAAGGCTTCGTTGGTCGCTTGCGCGATGGTGTTGGACTGTACGCCATTGAAAGCAAGACCAAAGGCCACGAGCAGACACAGTGAGAAAAATATCGCAAGCCAGCGTTTACCCAAGCCTTTTTCGATATAGTAGGCCGGTCCACCGCGGTAAACATTGTCGTTGTGAGGGACTTTGTATGCTTGGGCGAGCGTCGACTCGATAAAGCTGGTCGACATACCAACCAGCGCGGTCATCCACATCCAAAACACGGCACCTGGGCCACCGAGATAAATCGCAATCGCAACCCCTGCCAAGTTACCCGTACCCACACGCGCCGCCAGCGACGTCATCAATGCTTCAAATGAGCTGATACCGCCATTTTTGCGTCCTTGGTTGGAGACGCGCAGTAGCTTCCACATATGACCAAAGTGGCGAAACTGAATAAAACGTGTCACGACAGTAAAATACAGACCTGCGCCAATCAGTACAAACATCAGCAGACCATACCAAGGGTTATTGGCAATCAACCAATCATTATTCCCCCAGATAATACTGACACCATAATTTACGAGGCTGTTAAACCACCCTACTACCCCTTCACTCATATCAACTCCTCGTGAATATTTTTTAAAACTTGCTTATTTTTTGCGTTTTATATCAAATAAACGCCATTAAAACCAGCATACCATGCTCAGTCGTCAAATCTGCTGTGCATTTTATAGAGATTCGGTGCGCCACAACCATCACGTTTACTTATCGGTTCACTATATTTATTTTTAAAATAAATACTACAGGCTTCTCCTATCCTATAGAATGATAAAAGTAACCAATTTACTGCATAAAGTAAGTCAGCGGTGATGGTTTTTACATACTGTCATCCACCTATCAGGTCTTTATTACTAATGGTTATGCAGGATTTTTGGTTTATGACTATTTGTTTGCAGTGACGCAGACTTGAAAGTGATAGACTAAATTTTATAGGCATTGTGACTTATTGAATATTCACTTATTGTCATGATTGTTTGGCATACTAAAAACTTTAAGACGCTTGTCAGGAAGACGAGACGGTAATCAAAGACAGTGGATGGTCTGCCCCCTCCTTTCTTCCTCAAATATTGTTTGTTATAGCGCTCTTAAATACAGCGATCTTGGCAAATAGTCATCATGCTAAATCAGCACTCGCGTTATCTGATCGTCAGTGCGTGCTTGTCAGATGTCTTTATCAGACTGACGAGACTGAGATCAATCATGATATTTTAGGTAAGACAAAAGGAGTTGTCCTATGGAAAACCACAACGATCCATCCGGCTATTGGCGTGCCAATGTCCGTCTCATTTTAGGCAGCCTTATCATTTGGGCATTATGCTCTTATGGCTTTGCTATTCTCTTACGTCCACTTTTGGCAGGTATAAAAATCGGTGGCACTGATTTGGGCTTTTGGTTTGCCCAGCAAGGTTCTATCGGGGTTTTTATCGTCTTAATTTTTTTCTACGCTTGGCGTATGAATAAGTTGGACAAACAATATGGCGTAGATGAGGAATAGATCATGAGTCAATATGTGATTAACATTGTTTTTGTGGGTCTATCCTTTGCGCTGTATTTCGGCATTGCGATTTGGGCACGTGCTGGGACCACCAGTGAATTCTATGTGGCAGGCGGCGGCGTACATCCAGTTGTAAACGGTATGGCTACCGCTGCTGACTGGATGAGTGCGGCGTCCTTTATCTCCATGGCAGGTTTGATTGCTGCTGGTGGTTATGGTGCTTCAACTTATTTGATGGGCTGGACAGGCGGTTATGTACTACTCGCTATGTTGCTTGCCCCATACTTACGTAAATTCGGTAAGTTTACGGTTCCAGACTTTATATCCGATCGCTTTTATTCCAAGACAGCAGCG
Source organism: Psychrobacter sp. A3 (assembly GCF_028823565.1). NCBI lineage: Bacteria > Pseudomonadati > Pseudomonadota > Gammaproteobacteria > Moraxellales > Moraxellaceae > Psychrobacter > Psychrobacter sp. A3. The sequence goes on along the minus strand of NZ_JAPEHS010000008.1, from coordinate 3,061 downwards.
ATGATTGCGGTGGTTTGTCTGATTGTGGCATCGACCACCTATGTTATCGGACAGATGACTGGTGCAGGTGTTGCTTTCTCTCGCTTTTTGGAAGTGGAGAATGACACAGGTCTTCTCATTGCCGCGGTAGTGGTGTTTTTCTACGCAGTACTAGGCGGTATGAAAGGCATTACCTATACACAGGTCGCTCAGTACATCGTCTTGATGATTGCCTATACCATTCCGGCTGTCTTTATCTCGCTTGAGCTGACCGGCAACCCTATTCCAGGTTTGGGTCTGTTTTCTACGCATGCTGAGTCCGGCGTGCCTATTTTGACCAAGCTTGATCAAGTAGTCACTGATCTTGGTTTTGCTGCTTATACTGCTGATGTGCCAAACAAGCTTAACATGGTACTGTTTACGCTATCACTTATGATTGGTACAGCAGGCCTACCACACGTTATCATTCGCTTCTTTACCGTACCAAAAGTCGCTGATGCGCGCTGGACAGCGGGTTGGACACTAGTATTCATCTCGCTATTGTACTTTACTGCTCCAGCGGTAGGTGCGATGGCTCGTCTAAACCTCATTGATACGGTCTATCCACAAGGGGTTGCAGAAGCATCTTTAGAGTATGATCAACGTCCAGACTGGATGGCAACATGGGAAGACACAGGGCTTATCAAGTATAACGATCTAAACAATGATGGTCGTATCCAGATGTACAACGACAGTGGACTTGGTGCCGCTCAAGTAACCCTTAACACCGCTGAAGCAGAAGGTGGCGATGTCACCGCTGCTACAGCAGAAGTCGCCAAGGCGCAAGCCGCTCACGACCAAGAGCTTGATGGACGCTTTGCTGAAGCAGGTTGGGCGGGTAATGAGCTGGATGTCAATAACGATATCTTAGTCTTGGCCAATCCAGAGATTGCTCAGCTGCCACCTTGGGTGATCGGTCTTATCGCTGCTGGTGGTTTGGCAGCTGCGCTATCGACTGCGGCAGGATTGTTGCTGGCCATCTCGTCTGCCATTAGTCACGACTTAATCAAACGAAACCTCAACCCAAACATCACTGATAAAGGAGAGCTACAAGTTGCTCGAATCTCTATGGCGATTGCGATTGTGGTGGCAACGTGGCTTGGCCTAAATCCGCCAGGGTTTGCCGCACAGGTGGTGGCCTTGGCCTTTGGTATCGCTGGCGCCTCCTTGTTCCCAGCACTGATGATGGGTATTTTCTCTAAGCGTATTAATAACTTAGGTGCTATCTGCGGGATGCTCGCCGGCCTTATCACGACCTTGGTATATATCTTTGTCTTTAAAGGCTGGTTCTTTATCAGTGGTACTGCCAACTTCCCCGATACCGCAGAGTACTGGTTGTTTGGTATCTCACCGCTGTCGTTTGGGGCCATTGGTGCGCTGATTAACTTTGCAGTCGCCTTTATCGTTTCTTATTCGACAAAAGCGCCACCGCTGCACATCCAAGAGCTGGTTGAAAGTGTTCGCTCTCCGCGCGGCGCTGGCGGTGCCATCGACCACTAGGCGTACGAGCCATGTGGGCTCTATAATCAAACCACGCTAAAAGGATAAATGTTGAACGTCACTTTTTTTTCTTGGAATGATTATAGATATCATACGTAAAGTGTCACTCACAGGCAGGCGCTGCTTGTGAGTGATTTTTTTATCCCTTTAGGTGCAGAATAAGTCTTGGATGGTTGCCAGATTTGTTTTTGCCTAAATAAAACGCAAACTGCCCTAACCCGTTAAGAAGGAAGATTTTATGCTTTTTGAGTTTATTGCCACCATGGCCGCAGCGTTTGGTATGGCTGGACTGGCACTGATCATAACTCACCTTAGTAAACTGGCGGGCAAACGCGCGCCAAAGTGGCTGGTGCCACTCTTTGCAGCGATTGGCATTTTTACCTTCCAAATTCACCAAGAATACAACTGGTATTCTCAGCAAGTCAGCAAGTTACCCGCGGGCGTAGAGGTGGTCAAAACAGCAGAGAGTCGCACTTGGTTTCGGCCTTGGTCTTATGTCAAGCCGCAAATACTGCGTTTTATCGCCGCAGATATCAAAAATGCCCGTGTCCAAGTAGACAATGCCGATATGCACTTAGTCACTCTTTATTTGTTTGAAAGACGTAGAAGCGTACAAAAAATCCCGCAAGTCATCGATTGCGCGGCGCCTGCGCGTGCAGATTATATATTGCCAAAAGCAGGCAGCATCCTATCGCTTGATAAGCATGTGCAGCAAACCAGCACATGGCACCCATTGACCAAAACGGATTCTTTATTTATCCGTGTTTGCACAGATAGTAATTCATAACGCCTCTGGCATGTTTAGCGTATAGAGCCTACCTGATAGGTATGTTTGGAGTTGGCACCCAATAGCAGACCGGCGCACAAGCCGCCGAAATGCGCGGCAAATGAAATGCCTTGCTGCGGCATCAAACCTTGCTTGATAATCAACCAATAGCCTGTACCCATGACAATACAAGCGAGCAGGTAGCCCCAACGTCTGGCAAATACCGCGCCGCCGATCATATACCCAATCATGGCAAAGCATAGCCCCGATGCGCCGATATGAATAGAAGACGGCGAACCGATGACCCAAGTGACCAACCCTGAGGCAATCACCAGCTTAATCACCGTACGATAGGCGTTTTTTTCAAACAAGCCAAACAAAAATAAAATCTGCAACAACGTGATGGTATTGCCCAATAAGTGAGAAAAGTTGCCGTGCATTGTCCATGAAGCGACTACCCCTATCATGCTACCCACATCTAAGGCGCGCGGTACAATACCAAACACATTCCAGATGCCAAAGAAGACCGTTTCATTTAAAAAAAACATCCCCCACATCGGCATCAGCACAAAAGCATATAGTCCGATGACTTGTTTGACCCGTGTCATGATGAGAGAAAATAACTGCTGCCCATTCATATCGTGACCTGCCCTTGACTCCATGCCTTGTATTTAATATTTATGCTATAGTCGATTCTAAATAAAACAGATATAGTCGATACACTCTAAAAATGTCATAGCACTACTGGGATGCTATTTTTAAACGTAGATTGCGCAG
>NZ_JAPEHS010000089.1:0-10262 GCF_028823565.1 Psychrobacter sp. A3 | reverse complement strand
TAAAAAATAGTCTCTGTCAGTGCCATGGTTGAATGTTCAACACGCCCTATTGACAGATTAATAATTATCCATGTATTGGCATCTTTTCAAATCACATGGTATGAGAACATAAAATTTAAGGAATAATTATGTGCGGAATCGTTGGAGCAGTTGCTGAGCGTAATATCGCCAATATCTTACTTGAAGGACTAAAACGTTTAGAATACCGCGGCTACGACTCCGCTGGCCTAACGGTCATTCGTGATGGCGAGCTGCATCGCGAACGCCAAGTGGGCAAGGTACAAGCCTTAGTCGATGCCGTCGCGGTCAATCCTGAATTTTTTGATGGTCATATCGGTATTGCCCATACCCGCTGGGCGACACATGGCGAGCCTGCCCAGCGCAACGCCCATCCGCATATCTCTGGTAAGATCGCGGTGGTGCATAACGGTATTGTGGAAAACTATGCCGAGCTTAAAGAAACGCTGGTAGCAAAAGGCTACGAGTTTACCTCACAGACCGATACCGAGGTCGTTGCGCACTTAATCAATGATATCTATAAAACCACATCTGACTTATTAGAAGCAGTGCGTGCGGTCATTCCCATGTTGCACGGCGCTTTTGCCCTTGGCATTGTGCATATCGATTGCCCAGACGAGCTGATTACCGTGCGCCTAGGCTCACCATTGGTCATCGGTGTGGGGATCGGCGAGAATTTTATCGCGTCCGATCAGCTAGCACTTCTGCCCGTGACCAATCGCTTTATGTATCTAGAAGAAGGCGATATCGCCAAGCTGACACGCGACAGTATTGACGTATATGCAGATGGTGTAAAAGTAAAACGTCAAATACATGAGATTGACGCCGCCCAGCATAATGCCGATAAAGGCGAGTTCAGACATTATATGCTCAAAGAAATCTACGAGCAGCCAGATGCAGTTGCTCGTACCATTGAGATGGCAGTAGATAGCGATGCACCATCTAAGCTGCGTGATGACTTTTTACAGCGCCATGAAGCACTGTTAAAAGGCATTAAACAGGTTCAAGTCATCGCTTGTGGCACCAGTTATCACGCAGGTTTGGTGGCAAAGTACTGGTTTGAAAGTCTCATTCGTGTGCCGTGCTCAGTCGAAGTGGCTAGTGAGTTCCGCTACCGCAATCCGGTCGTCGTCGATAACACACTGGTCATTTGCATCTCGCAGTCTGGTGAGACAGCCGATACCTTATCGGCGCTACGCGATATTCAAAAACACACACCAGCCGGTCTTGTGAGCTTGGCACTGTGCAACGTACCGACGTCGTCTTTGGTGCGCGAGACCAATATCTTTTTGCCAACGCTGGCGGGCCCTGAGATTGGTGTCGCTTCCACCAAAGCTTTTACCACTCAGCTGGCCGCCTTGATGCTGCTGGTGTTAAAGGTAGGCGCCGTCCAAGCGCGCATGACAGACGAGAAACTGAGCACGCTGCTAGAGAAATTACAAGCGCTGCGCGGCCAACTGCATGCCAGCTTACACCTCGATGCGCCGATCAAAGTCATGAGCGAGCATTTTGAATATAAGAAAAGCTGCTTGTTTTTAGGTCGCGGTTTACAATTTCCTATTGCACTAGAAGGCGCATTGAAGCTAAAAGAGATCTCTTATATCCACGCTGAAGGCTATGCCGCCGGCGAGCTAAAACACGGCCCATTAGCCTTGGTGGATAAAGACATGCCAATCGTGGTGCTCGCGCCAAAAGACAGTATGTTTGATAAACTCAAAGCCAACATGCAAGAGGTGCATGCGCGCCATGGCGAGCTATTTGTCTTCGCCAGTGAAGAGAGCAAGATGGTTGCAGAAGATAGAATGCACGTGGTCTATGTACCTGAGGTTTGCGAGATACTGGCCCCCATCGTCTATAGCATACCTGTGCAGCTACTGTCCTACCATGTGGCCGTGATGCGCGGCACAGATGTCGACCAGCCTCGTAACCTCGCAAAATCAGTGACGGTTGAATGATACAACTTATTGATTTTGAATGTTTTTTATGAATTAAACCATTATATAACACTAAACCCTTTACTGTCTAGCATTACTAGATCGCAAAGGGTTTAGTGAATGTTGTTAGCCAAAATAATATTATTAGGGCGTGTCCTCATTCTAAAGAGAACACGCCCTAATAATATTATTCTCTAAACCAACCCTTTATAAAGAAAATAAAGTCCTACTACGAATAACAATACCGAAAAGCACTTCTTTAACAGTGGCGGTGAGAGCATATGAGCGACTTTTGCCCCAACTTTAGCGGTAAAAAAGCTCATACTCGCAATGCCCAAAAAGGCATAAATATGCACAAAGCCAATGGTATTGGGTACATCAACTTGCTGCTGCATACCAAAGAACATAAAGCCGAGCGCACCAGCAATGGCAATAGGCAAACCACACGCCGCCGACGTGCCTACCGCTTTTTGCATGACCACATTATAACGGGTGAGATACGGCACCGTTAAGCTGCCACCGCCAATACCAAAAATGGCCGAAGCCACACCAATAACACCACCTGCCGCAAGTTGCTTGGGTTTAGACGGTAATGCCACAGGCGTATGACTCGCATCACTCATATGTGTACGTCTTTTACCAGCGGTAAACATTCTATAAGCGACCCACAGTAAAAACACCCCGACAATCAGCTGCAGATATAACCCTGATATTTGCCCTGCTATCCCTGCTCCCAAAAAGCACCCTAGCGCCAAACCAGGTGCTAGATTTTTAAAGACCGGCCACATGACGCCGCCCTTTTTATTATGCGCCATCAGCGAGCTGATCGAAGTGACGATGATGGTCGCAAGCGACGTCCCCAAAGCCAGATGCATAATGGTATCGGCATCGTAGCCCATTTGGGTAAAGACGATAAATAACAGCGGTACGATAATGGTGCCACCGCCCACGCCGAAAAGCCCGGCCGCAAAACCTGCTAGTGCACCTATGATTAAAAAAATGATTAGTTCCACGGGATAGTGTCTTCTTATATAGATTTATTTTCTGAGCAAGTGCTCTATATTAATGCCAGTTATGACTTATACAAGCTCAACTTGACCGACGTAATGATAAGCACGGTTAAAATACACTAAACTCTCATCTTGCCCGCTTGGGGATTCTGGCGGTTTGATAGCGACCACTCGGCACATCAGCACACTATGCGTACCCACTTCTTGAATGTGCTCAATCTCACAATCAAAGCTCACTAGCGCATCTTTCAGGATAGGCGCGCCTGTCACAAGCTCAGTCCAAACTCCTTGCTCGAAGCGCTCATCTGAGCTTAGTTTAGAAGCAAAAGCATTGGATAAGTGTTCATGCTGGGCACCAAGCACATTGACGCTCAAGACTTTATTGTCCACAAAATGCCCATGTGAGCGCGCAGCTTGATTCATACATACCAGCAGTGTCGGCGGTGTATCAGTGACGCTACATACCGCCGAAGCAGTGAACCCATGAGTGCCTGACGGACCATTGGTGGTGATCACATTGACCGCCGTAGGCAATAGCGCCATGGCATCTCTAAAATCAGTGGCTTCAATCATATCTTTTATCATTACTGCAATCCTGAGAAACGTTAAATCTATAAGTACCTTGTTAACTGAGGCCACTCATAAGCTTAAACAAGCCAAAACTTGTTAAGTTTTGCTAAACGCTCAGCTCTTGCCGCACGATTGCCGCACCAGCGCTCAGCGCATGTAGTTTGCCGCGTGCCACCTCACGAGATAACGGCGCCATACCGCAGTTGGTCGAGGGATACAGCTTGTCCGCATCGACAAATTGTAAGGCCTTGCGTAGCGTATCGGCTACCTCCTCAGGAGTTTCAATATCATTAGTGGCGACATCGATTGCACCAACCATGACCTTCTTACCGCGAATGAGCTCTATCAAATCCATGGGCACATGCGAGTTTTGACATTCTAATGAGACGATATCGATATTGGACTGCTGCAGTTTAGGAAAGGCTTGCTCATACTGACGCCACTCTGAGCCCAGCGTCTTTTTCCAATCGTTATTGGCTTTGATGCCGTAACCGTAGCAGATATGTACTGCTGTCTCACATTGAAGTCCTTCTATAGCACGCTCTAGTGTCGCAATGCCCCAATCATTGACGTCATCGAAAAAGACGTTAAACGCCGGCTCATCGAATTGGATAATATCCACGCCTGCTGCTTCTAACTCGCGGGCCTCTTGATTGAGAATTTTAGCAAACTCCCATGCCAGTTTTTCACGGCTCTTGTAGTGACCATCATACAGCGTGTCAATCATGGTCATCGGCCCGGGCAATGCCCATTTGATCGGCTGATCGGTTTGCGCACGTAGGAACTTTGCATCGTCCACAAATACTGGCTTTTGACGGCTCACCGCACCCACGACTGATGGCACGCTTGCTTCATAGCGATCACGAATTTTAACGGTTTTACGGTTTTCAAAATCGACGCCATCTAGATGCTCAATAAATGTAGTCACAAAATGCTGGCGGGTTTGCTCGCCATCACTGACGATATCTATCCCTGCATGTTGCTGTTCTTGTAAGGTCAGACGCAGGGCGTCTTGTTTTGCCTCTATCAGCTCATCACCTTCTAATGCCCAAGGTGACCAGATTTTCTCAGGTTCGGCCAGCCATGAGGGTTTGGGCAAGCTTCCTGCAGTTGAAGTTGGTAATAATATATCCATGTTGTCTCATCTTTTGTATCGTAATATTTAATATCTAAAGCTCTATTAAGCCACTTGTTCATCAGCGCTTTTGTCTACCGCAAAGCCTGCTGCCCACTCATCTAGGATATCTTGATAAGGCGTAATAAATGTCTCTTCGGTGAACTTGCCTTGCTTCACTGCCAGCTGGCTGCGCTCCTCACGGTCATACACCACTTGCGTCTTTGAGTAGTCTTGGTAATTGAGACTGGGCTGATAGACCGCGCCTGCTCTGGAGTTGGCATTATAAATCTCAGGGCGATAAATCTTCTGGAACGTCTCCATCGTCGCAATCGCGCTAATCAGCTCCAGATCGCTGTAGTCGCTGAGCAAATCACCGGCGAAATAAAACGCGAATGGCGCTACGCTTCCTGTCGGCATAAAGTAGCGCACCGTAAGACCCATTTTATGGAAATAATCATCGGTTAACGAATACTCATCCTGATGGTACTCCACCCCTAATACCGGATGCTGGTTGCCTGTACGCACATAGGTTCTCTTACTGGACACACTCAAGCAAATCACCGGCTGCTTATCAAACTGAGATTGGTAAGCCTCTGAACGCAATAAATGCTGAAACAGCTTGCCATGCAGCACACCAAAGCTGTCTGCGGGCGGTGTACCTGGGTTTTGTCCGAAATGCTCTGGTAGCACAATGCTAAAATCATAATCACGCACATAAGAGGAGAAACTATTACCAATCATGCCATCGATGCGCTCGTTGGTTTGATGATCGACAATCGTGGTTTGTAGCATCTCGATACTGGGGAAAGTATGACCGTCGCCTGCCACCTCTAAGTCTGCTGAGATGATATCAACCTCTACCGAATAACGATCGGCGTTGGGATTGTCCCAATGCGCCAGATCATTAAAGCGATTGTTTATCATTGTCAATGTCTTACAAAGGTTGTCTTGACGGTTTACGCCGCGCGCTAGATTGGCAAAGTTGGTCGTCAGGCGTGTGCTATCGGCAGGCTCGTAGTTTTCATCGAAACGTATGCTAGATATGGTATAGGTAAATGGCTGAGTCATGATAGTCCCCTTTACTACTCTGATAGCTCTCGTCTCGAGGCATCAGATAAAAGCTAATTTGTGTATGGGATGAATCATACCTTGAACGTCAGATGAATAAAAACGATGTTATTTAAATATAAGATGAATTTAATTCATCTATGCAGGTTAAGTGAGCGGCTATGAGAGGTCAATCACTGGTACCCTCAGCTCAATTGTCTTGCTCACCTCTAGGGCGTGTTAAACCTTCACGAAAGACACTGCTTTGCCCGTTCGCAATGCGAGAGCGATGCTCGAGTGGAGGGCAGGACTCTTTTCTGCCGCTTTATTGTTGGTAACAATAGGCACTTAGAACGACTAAACTTAGCCAATAAGCCCAAACAAATCCTTATTTAAGTGTGATTATCAGTGCTCGACTGCGGCTTGCCACTCGGTGTCAACCATTTGGCAAACCATCCCGATAGATCATCCATCAATGTATATACCACCGGAATCACTACCAAGCTCAGTAGTGTCGAGGTGACAAGGCCGCCCAATACGGCTGCGGCCATCGGGCGACGGAACGTCGGATCGGCATCGCCCCACCCAAATACCAAAGGCAGCATCCCTGCGCCCATGGCGATGGTCGTCATGATAATTGGGCGCGCACGCTTGCGACAAGCATCAATGATGGCATCAAAACGAGCCAAGCCGCGGCGCTGAGCGATCAAGGCATAATCCACCAATAAGATAGAGTTTTTGGTGGCGATACCCATGAGCATAATAAAGCCAATCATCGATGGCATCGACAGGCTACTATTGGTAATGACCAAGCCGACAAACGCACCGCCAATCGAAAGCGGCAACGCCATCAGGATGGTAAAGGGCTGCAATATACGGCCGAATAATAAGATCAGCACGCCCAAAATACAGACCACACCGACCGACATGGCAATGACAAAACCACTAAACAGCTCTGCCATGTTTTCTGCCTGACCTTGGTCAATGATGGTAATCGATGGCGGCAGCGTCTGCATCGCTGGTACCGACTTGACCGCCTGCACCAAGTCGCCAAGCTCGCCATCAGAAGGCTGCACAGTAATACTAATGGCGCGCTCACGATCGAGCCGGTTGATCTGGGCCGGGCCTGTCCCAAAGTTTAGATCGGCCACCTCGCCCACGCGTACCCCTTGTCCTGCAGGCAGCGCGCTTGGCACGTATAGGCCTTCTAATTGGCTGACGTTTTGTTTGGCGACATCAGGCAGTCGCACCACAATAGGAATCTGCCGGGTATCGAGATTAAGCTTAGATAAGCGCTGCTCATAGTCGCCGACCGTCGCCACTCGTAGCGTGGAGGCGATATCTTGCGTGGTGACGCCTTTATCTGCCATCGCCAGTCTGTCAGGCATGACCGTAAGCTCTTGCCTCGGCAGGCTACGGTCACTGGTCACTGCGCCGGCGCTGGGCAGCGCTCGGATTTCAGTCATAATCTGCTGGGCGGTCTGCTCTAGCACCTCTGGATTGGTACTGGTCAAAGAAAAGTTGTAGCCCGTCTCGCCGCCGCTCGATAGACCAACGGTAAAGCGTGCGCCAGGTACCTCCGCGAGCAGATGACTGATTTTGCGCTCAATCTCTTGCTTAGAGATACGCTCTGCTCGCGGCGCAAGGACGATATCTAGCCCTGCGATATTTTCGGCTTTGCCGCCAGAGCTGGGCTCCATAGCAGCTTGCGCCTCCCCTACCGAGGTAAAGATATTGGTCACTTCGGGCATGGCCAAGATACGCTCACTGGCCATCGCTGCCACGCGATCGGTATCTTCGAGCGCCACATCTGGCGTCAGCTCAATCTCAACACGCGTCTGATCGATATCATTGTCAGGAATAAAGGAGGTCGGTAGCAACTTCACCAGCATCAATGAAGCGACAAACAGCACCAAAGTTGCGCCGATGGTGATCCAGCGTTGTCGCAAGGTCCATGAAACAATCTTAAGATACCAATCCATCAGCGCGCTTTGTTTTTCCACGCGATTTTTTTCTGGCCGCAGTACGTAAGCTGCCATCATCGGCGTGATCAGTCGCGCTACCATCAAGGACGCAAATATCGACAAAGCCGCTGTCCAGCCAAACTGACGGAAGAACTGCCCAACAATACCGCCCATAAAGGCCGTCGGCAAAAAAACAGCAATCAAGGTAAAAGTAGTAGCAACGACTGCCAGACCAATCTCATCAGCCGCTTCCATCGCCGCCTCATAAGGTGTCTTGCCCATACGCAGATGACGAATGATATTTTCGACCTCTACGATGGCATCATCGACCAACACCCCAATCACCAATGACAATGCCAATAAAGAAATAATATTGAGACTAAAGCCAAACAGATACATGCCCAAAAAGGTAGGAATAACGGACAGTGGCAACGCCACAGCTGCAACAATGGTCGCACGGATATTGCGCAAAAATAAAAACACCACCACGACGGCCAATAGTCCGCCTTCTATCAGCATACGCAGTGATGCTTGATAATCCTCGGCAATAGGTGTGGCTCGATCATAGACTTTTTCGATGCTGATATTACCCGTATCGGCCGCCAGTTTAGCAAGCTCGGCATCGACGCGCTCCATGACCTCGACCTCACTGGCACCGCGCGAGCGGGTGATGTTAAACGCCACCACCGTCTGCCCATCAAGCTTAGCAATCGAACTTGGGTCAGCAGCACCATCGGTGATTTGCGCCATACGTCCAAGCGCTTGCGTGCCACCTGTCGGCACGGCCACTTGTAGGTTGCTTAAGTCGCTTGCGCGCTCGACCGCCCCAAGCACGCGAATGGTTTGCGTGGTTTTACCGACCTCGGCTTCACCGCCTGAGCTGTCCTGCTGAATCCCAGCGATTTGCTGCGATAGCTGAGAGATAGGAAACTTTAAACCACTGAGCGCAATCGGGTCCGCTGCCACGGTGATCTCACGCTGCAGGCCACCGATACGGCTAACGGTACTGACACCAGGGATATCAGATAACCGCTTGGTGACCGTATCATCAACGAACCAAGACAGATCTGCCACATTCATGTTTTCTGCAGCGACAGAATATGTCACCACCGGAAACCCTGCGGTTGAGACCTTAGTAATGATCGGATCATTGGCCGCGGCTGGCAGATCCCCTCGCACCTCACCGACGGCTGAGCGCACATCATCAACCGCTTCTTGGATGTCTTTTTCTAGGACAAACTCAGTGACCATGGTGGCAGCGCCGGTTTGTAGGGTGGTGCGAATATGCTTGACACCTTCGATACTGGTCAGCTTATTTTCGACTTTTTTGGCAATGTCGTTTTCGAGCTGGGTAGGTGCCGCGCCAGGCAGAGTGACGGTCACCACCACGGCAGGCAAATCAATGTCAGGGAACTGCTGCACCTTCATTTGCATAAAGCCATAGATACCGCCCAACGTCAGCAGTACAAACAGTAAAATAGCGACCAACGGATTTTTAATCGAATAAGCAGATACATTTAGGCTCATGAGCGCGCCTGCGAAGCTGTATCAGCGTTATTATTGGATTGATTCAGACCATCGACGATGCGCACCAAATCGCCATCATTTAAAAAACTACCGCCTTGCTTGACGATTTGACTGTCGCTTGGCAATGGCTCTGTGACCGCCACACTATCGCCGAGACGCTCACCCAAACTCACACGCTGCTGCTTGATACGGCCTGTTTTTTGCGCTGCGTGGTCGGTGCGGATTTGTGTGACCATCATCACATAGTCATAGCCATCATTGCTGACCACCGCACTGTTAGGAATGGTTTGGGTGTCGCTGCTACCCAATAAAAACTCACCCGTTTGATACATGCCAGCGCGTACTTTTGCGTTGGCCGCTAGGCTAGCATAGATGGTGATTTGGCGATTGTTGTCCGCTGTCGGTGCGATGCGACTGACCTTCCCCATCACAGAGTCGCCATCTGGTAGGCTGACACGCACAGGCGTGCCAACAGTGACTTCCCCAACAAGCTTTGGATCGATATCTGCGCGCCACTCTAATACCCCGCCTTTTATAATGGTAAATAGCGGTTCACCGCCTGCGACCATGCCGACCTCCACCATTTTGTCACTGATGACGCCGCTGACTGGTGCGACGACCTTAGCGTTATCCAAGGTCAAACGTTGACTGTTGAGCCGCGCTTTTGCCGCCTGCAAAGACGCTCTAGCACGCACCTCAGAGGTGCGATAGCGATCGGCTTCTTGCCTACTAATGGCATCGATGTCTATCAAGGGTAAGACCCGTGCAGCATCAGCACTGGCATTGGCAAGGGTGGCTTCGGCTTCGGCCACGTCGGCTTCGGCTTGCAACACCTGCTGCTCCATCGCATCGGTATCAAACACAGCCAGCACTTGGCCTGCTTTGACGCGATCGCCCTCCTCCACCAAGACTCGCTCGACAGCCACGCCATTGACTTTGGCACTGATATTGGCCGTATCTTTGGCACTAATCGTACCGTCGGCGCTCAAGGTATTGCCAATCTTATCTTGGCTGGGCGTTACTGTTTCAACCGATAGCACCGCCTGCGCGTCACTGGCCGCCTTATCCCCTACCT
>NZ_JAPEHS010000088.1:0-10308 GCF_028823565.1 Psychrobacter sp. A3 | reverse complement strand
ACGCCACGTCCATTTATATTAACTCAGAGCAATCCATCTATGATATTTGGACCTCGCCGATGCTGGCAGACTATCAGCGTATTACCTTGCCATCGCCCATTGAGTACCAACGCCATGCTAACGACCATCACAACGTCAACGTCAACGTCGGCACTAGTACAAATACTGAGATTGCTGGCATAACCACCCAATTAAAAGCGTTAATGACCTCGCATCTGGGTATCACTCGTAACGCCGAGCAGCTTGAGCAAGCGCTAGGGCAAATCTGCCAGTGGCAACAGCAGCTCGGTGGTAGAAGCTTTGATCATATAGATACTAAAAGCCAAGACCACGTCATCTCTTACCATACGCTGCCCTACGTTCAATTAACTAGGCAGTTGCAGTTAGCGGCTTTGATTATGCAGTCGGCTTATCAGCGTCATGAGAGTCGCGGCGGTCATTATAGACAAGACTATCCAAACTTAGCGAGCAAACCTTTGACCAGTGTCATTGAGCCGCCCTCGCTGACCGCATTTGCTACTATTGACGATATAGACACAACAGCACATATAACAACAGCGGATGTGCAAAAAATAACTGTACCACCTTTAGCCATGCGGGAGTCCGGTTAATATCAGCTAATACCATATAGTTTATCAACTATAGTTAGGATTAAAGAAGCATTTACGCTATCATAACAATTCGGCTGTAAGCGTTGCGACATAATCCGCGACATAAAATGGTGGCATTTGGATCTTAAAGGTATGGCTTCTGATATCGTCTTTGTGATCGCGCTAATGGGGGTGGTTAGCGCGGTATGGGGAGCGCTGGCCATACCACGCCTGCGCAGACGCCTACCGAAGATTTATCTGATCGCACGCTCATGGTGGTTTATGCTGGCGGCGCTCTTTGGCTGCTATGCAATCGCAAAGATCGCAGATCGCCATGCCGAGCTTTTGACGTCCAGATACCCCTATCAATGGCTGCTTATTGGTTTTTTTGTGCTGATCGGTCTGCGCGGTGGCTACGAAATCAAACGGATATGGTGCCTACCTAGTAGAGCACGACTGATCCATAAGCTACAAAGCCGCGGCCTGCAGCCAAGCGTCACTCCCACCTCTTCTGCTGACCATCCCGCTAGCGCGACCACTCCACAATACACGCACCCAACGGGTTTAGATGGGTTATTGAGCATGGCATTTGTCGCCTTGATTGTCAGCTTGATTGCCCTCCAGCATCTGACGTGGCAACGCGAGCAGTATGGTGTCTTATTGTTTGTCTTATTTGCCAGTCAATTTAACGATATCGCACAGTATCTATGCGGTCGCCTACTTGGTCATCGTCTGTTTTCACGTGGCCTAGCGCCGCGCATCAGCCCCAACAAAAGCATTGAAGGCGCTATCTTTGGCAGTATGTGTGCCGCGCTACTGGCATCGCTACTGGGGGTCTGGCTGACGGGATTTGAATGGTGGCTTTGCTTGCTAGCCGCTTATGGATTGGCAGTGAGCGGTATCGCAGGCGATCTGCTAGAGTCTGCGTTTAAACGTCAGCACGGTATCAAAGACACAGGTACCATGCTAGCAGGGCACGGCGGCGTATTGGACCGTATCGATAGCTTGCTGATTGGCGTGCCTATTTTTACCGTCCTTTATTGGCTACTGGGTTAAATAAAGCCTGTTGCAAAGACAGTTTTTTTACTCATTTTTCATTACTTATTGTTTTTATCAAGCTGGCTGCGTAATACCCAGTCTAATAACGGCTTGGGCACACTGTTTAAGGCATAAATAATATAACGCATCGCTCGTGGAAATATGGCAAGCTCGGTATCCTCAGCGATCGCTTGCATGACATGCTGGACGGCGGTCTGTGTACTGATGATAAATGGCTTATGACTGGCGTCACCGTCATTTAGATCACGCAGCGCTTGGGTATCGATATAGCCTGAGGCGATGCCGTTTACTTGAATATCATACGGGCGCAGCGCCAAGCGATAGGCGCTGGCCGTGGCTATCATCGCGCGTTTGCTTTTGGCATAGAGGCTGGCATAGGGATAGTCCAACGCCCCAGCGATGGAGGCAATACAGATGAGACTTGGCTTGCCATATTGCCTCATGTCAAACGATGTCGGCTGCTGTTTTAGTCGCTCACTTGCCCACCAAAACACCTGCTCAAATGCTTGTAAGTTAATCGCTAGCATGCGCGTGCTGTCTGCCGCATTGAGCGTCCGCACCCGCTCGTTGGTATAACTGCCCGCACTATAAACCAGCCGATAAAACGTGATGGCAGATAAGTGCTGCAAAAACTCATGCGTTTGGGCGCGGTCAGTCAGATCACAGCGATAGGTGATGATGTGCGGATATTGACGATTGATCTGCGCTATTTTTTGGCGATCGTGACCCACCACACTCACATGCCAGCCCAGTTGCTGGTGATGACGTGCCAATGCCAACCCCAAACCACTGGTGCCACCGACGATGATGACGTGCGGTGCATCAGCTGTGGTAGGCTTTAAGGCGTTTGGTTTAAGATCTGTCATATCATCGGTTCGGCATAAATCGCGGTATTCGTATATCGTCAGTTCAAAACACCATCGTTATAAGTAAGCGCGCTACTGGGATAAATGTGGCGTAGCCGCTGGCGGTATAGGCATAAGCAAAGGTATAAACACAGTACACCTGTAAAACGGTAGCGCTAAAGTAGGTCAACTATAGCGCATGCTGCCGAATATAGCTGCTCGTTCGCTGATAGCCATATTGCCACTGCGCCTGCATTTGCTGCACAAAACCATCATAATCACGATGAATCAACGCTACGGTCATTTGCTTTATACTAAAGCGCTTTTGCACGCTTTGGCCTGCGAGCTGCTCGGCATTGTCAGCAAACGGCAACCAATGCAGCGGCTCGGTATGGCGATGGCTTGCCTCTCTATGATAGCCATGCACCTGTGCCAAACGAGCATTGGGATCAAAACCAAAGACACGCTTAATCGCTGGGGCAGCAAGCCAGGTATCATACCCCGCTTTGCTCTCGGCAAATACCGTTTGCCCCAGCTGACAGGCCAGCTCAACGGGCGTGAGGTTGATGACACCGCCTAAACACCAACCGAGCGTTGAAATATGGGTAGGTGGCAGATAGTACATATCGGCCATAGACGCACGTATCGCGTCCGCAAACCTCCACTGGCTCACTATCTGTACATGCGGCGGTATGCGCCCATCAGCAAACGCATGCGCAGGTGATCGTATCTTATTGTCAGCTTCGCCTTGCATGGCGGCAGCAAGCGACATCATAGTCGCCACACGCGGCGAGGCAAATAACAACTCTTGCAATACTGCTGCTGGACCCGCCGCCGTATATGAGGCAGGTGGCCACGCGCTGTCAATCCCAGAGGCTTTTTGCAGACAGCTGGCGATGATTGCAACCTCAGGTATGGCTTGCTTGGTGCTTTGAATACGCTTATGACCACAGGCACTCTTGTCTCTACGCTCATTACGCTCATTGGCAACACCAGATAGCGCATCGAGCCAATACCGCTCATCATCGATACGAAACATGGCCAATTGCTGCAGCTCTGCGAGTAGCTGCTCATAGCTGGCTGGCGATGAGCGTTGCGGTTTAGTGCTTTGCTTGCTTGCTAAGCGCCAACGCTGTATGGCCTGCGTTATATAGCGCATTTTTAATCGTCTATTTGCTTCATCTGGCCTGACATGCCTGATTGCACAAATGGCGGTATACAGCTCATGGCTATACAGCAGTGCTTGCAAGTCTTTTGGCTCAGGCGCAAGATGTACCAAATACGCCGAGAGGCTACCGCCGCAAGTACCTATGATCATATCTGGTCTCAAATCATGGGCGACCAGCGCGGCATAACTGCCCAGATAATAGGCAAAGCGCGAGCCGCCTCCCGAAAACAGCTGCACACGCTCATATGTTGTGTGCTTATTTGTCATCGAGCGGGGCGACCTTTACCGCCAGCGACACTGTAAAGATACCAAAACGATCGATACGCATGCTGACTTTTTGAAAGCCTGCCTGCCTGACCAGCTGGTCCATCTCCGCTTGTGAGCGGCAACGCATCACCCAGTCATGGCCGCGATGGTTGTTTAAGGTTTTACTGATAAACTCTTGCTCAGGGTGCCATGGTTGATTGGTATAAATCAGGTAGCCATTTGTATTTAAGTTATCATAAATACCTGCTAATGCAGTCTCGGGTAAGCGGTTATCAGAAAACAGCTCAAACAATCCAGAGACGATAGCGATATCAAACCCTGCATCAGATTTTGCGTTATTTGATGATGGCATGTGTAGTGATGATGCGGTGACACTATCCTCCTGCACGGCCTGCGTATAACTGGCAGGGTCAAAAGCGTCCTGCTGCCTGACCACCACTCGATCAGTGATACCTAAGCGTTCAGCTTTTGCTTGTAGCGCTTGAATATTATGTACCTCATAATCTCGCAGCTCAGCTTGTAGTCCCGTAAATTCCGCCAACAGATCAAATGCATAATAACCATGACCACTGGCGATATCTAGCAGCTTTGGTTGATAGCGCTTAGAGCTACTTGGTTTTTTACCTTGGGGGTTATTGTCTTCGATAGCTGTCAGTGCGGTACGCGCCAGCTCTAATATATGCTCGCGGCGGATACGAATGCCTTGCCAGCCGATGTTGTTAAGATAGAATTTATCAACCGCTTGACCAAACTTGTTTTGGCCACTAGGCTGGTTTTGATAGACATGATCGAGCGAATGCCCTGAGTCAAAGCCACGCTCAAGCCCTGTGGCGATCGCATCGCTGACATGACCAAATTTTTGCATCGCCAACCGAGTTAGCGCAAAGCTTGGATTAAATGGCTTGATGGCCAGTCGATCGACCTTGTCTTTGCTAGCGCTATGCAAATGCGCCGCTCTTAAATCCGCTGTTTGTACCGGTGTGCTAAATACCTCCTCGGCAAACGCTAGACAGTCGGCAAACACGTCGGCTTTGTTGGTCTCATGAAAGATGGCATGGTAGCTATCAGGATACAGCTGCCAGCGTTTGCTTGAACTATTGATCGCCTCATAAAATGTCCGCTCTGCTTGCTTATCCACCACATAGTCTTTGCCAGCACACAAAACAAAGGTCGGTACGGTGATGGCCTCTGCATCATCGAGCAGACGCTGACCGGTCGCGTGCGTGTCGATCAGCAGGTCGGTTGAGATGCTGCTAGAGATCAGCGGGTCGGCATTGTAGGCGTGCTGCGCGTCTTGGTCATGGGTGAGTACTTGCGCTTTGACGTAGCTGCTGACGCGTGACATCAGCCCAAGCGTACGCGCTACCTTTAGCGACGGTATGGCAAAAGGCAGATACAGACGAATCTTGAGCGCAGGTGTGCCGAGTATCATGCCGCGGATGTTGGGCGCATAATCATGCACCCACGCGGCGGCGAGCACGGCACCGATACTACTGGCGACGATTAGTGTGTCGTCGATGGCGATGCCGGTTTGTCCCATCACCAGCTGAACAAAGTCATTTAAATCGCGCTCAAGCTCGGTGACGCTCTCGGCATGATCTTTGATACCGCCTGATCGGCCATTGCCGCGCGCATCCCACGCAAACACCTGATAGCCTGCCGCTGCAAACTGCTGCCCCAGCTCTGCCAGACGTCCTGAATGCTCATGACCACGGTGCAACAAAATCACTTGCCGTAAGCACTGATCGGCGTTTTTTAACTGCTCAATAGGCATCGTTAGCCAATAACGGTAATAAATCGCTGTGCCATCATACGCGTTATAGCAGCTCTCGCCTTCTATCACGGCTGCTTGTAATACCTTCGTAGCCGCGCTAGAAGAGGCTGGCATATCCTGCGCCGCTGTATCATTTATATTTATAAAATCAGAAGACATGGTCTGGGACTCCAAAGTAGTATGGGCTGAGCGCGGTACAGGCGGCTGACGCTGTAGATACAATGCGGCCATATAGCGCAGACGATTGAGGCACGTTTTTAGCAGTAGTATTTGTATTAGCATAAAAAACGGACTTGCTGAGCGATGAGACAATGATATCGGTACACTAAGGCTTTTTGCCGCCCCAAGCACGCCCAGCACAAACGCACGGTCACTTTTGCCCAGCGGCCCTTGATTGGCTCGAGCGCCCACCGCAGCATCGCAGGCGATGGCTATCAGCTCAGTGCTGACACTCAGTATCATCAGCCCAAAGACATGACGCTGCTGATGAGCCTGTTGGTCAATCACATTTTTAGATGGACAGCTTGGCTGAGCGCTATGAGGTAGCAAGCTGGTGATGAGCGCCGTATCGGCAATAATGTCACCTGCTTCATTGAGCACACCGCCCAGCGCAGATGCCTGTGCATGCTCACGCGCCATCATGCCATCGATGGCATTGAGCGCCATACGCACAAACAGCGACGACGGTAGCAGCGCCCAAAGCGCCTGATGGTGAGCCGCAGGCTTGGCAATCACATAGGCCGTCCCTAGGCTGAGTATCACAGCAGATATCGTCACTTGATTGGCGCTGCATCCTGACTTAGCCAATGTATCGCTTATGGGACGCAACTGGTCTTGAAACTGAGATTTGAGCTGATAGAGCGACATAGGGCTGACCACAGAGGTTGAGTGCCTTAATGTAGCAACAAAAGTTGATCAGGTAAAGATAAGCCAAGCATATAAAAGTACTATTCGCGGCCAGTATCGTTCTATTTTATGATGAATATCATGCGCGGATAGCCGTATTTATAAATGAATATGATACAATCTTCGGCTTGTTTAAAACCGCTGCGAGCCTGCCGATATGCAAAGCCTGATTACCCTTGTCCTGGTATTAATGCCAATGTTTATTGGCTTTGCCATCCCCTCGAATCCCAAAATGACCAAGCTTGCGGATAAAGGCTTGTCGTACTTGGTGTTTATTATCTTGGCGCTCATCGGTATCGAGCTGTCACAAGTGGAAGGGCTGGGCAGTCAGATAGGTGAGATTGCCTTGTATGTCATTATATTGTCGATATTGACCATAGGTACGGGGCTATTTAGCCTAATGCTCTTTGATCATCTAAAACCTTGGCAAGCCAAAAAACCAGTAGCGAAATCTAAAGAGCACCGCGTCAGTATCCGCGGTAGCTTGGCACAAGTGGTTTGTGTCGTGATTGGCATGGTGATTGGTTATTTTTTACCGGCAGGTTATATGCCGCCTGAAAACACCATGACCGTCATGCTGATGATATTGATCTTACTCGTCGGTATTGGCCTTAAAGGCTCAGGGATTACGCTTAAAGAAGTACTGCTCAATCGCCGCGGCGTGGAGATGAGCGTTATCTTTACCCTCTCGATATTGGTAGGCGGGCTTGTCTTTGCGCTGATGTTTAGCGATGTATCGTGGACAAAAGGCTTGGCGCTGGCGTCTGGATTTGGCTGGTACTCGCTATCGGCCATCGTCATGACAGATGCTTATGGGGCGATTTGGGGCAGCGTGGCGCTGTTTAATGACTTGGTGCGTGAGTTTTTTGCGCTATTATTCATCCCCGTCTTTATGCGTAAGTATCCATCAGCAGCGGTCGGCCTTGGCGGCGCAACCAGTTTAGACTTTACCTTGCCGATTATCCAACAATCTGGCGGTCTAAAAGTGGTGCCACTAGCGATTAGTTTTGGCTTTATTATTAATATTGTCTCGCCTGTACTGATGGTGGCGTTTTCGGCGTTGGGGTGAGTTAACTATATATTATAACTAAGCTTGTTGTTACTAGATATCGTGACAACCTGATTGCCAATCATTTGTTTGACAATATTATCAATTGTTTTAGGGTCTTCATCGCGCAGATGACTGTTAAGATAATTGATTAAACTCGATTTTTTTGCAGGTCGTGAGCTGACAGGCCGAGCCTTAATAGATGCAATAGCGCATTGGTATACGGTACGTTGGTCTATCGTCTTTGAACTTACGTTTTTGACACTGGTTTTTGTTTTATGGACTGATAAATCATCTAAGGTTGGATAACAAACTTTTTGATTGTTTTGCTTTATCAGTCCTTGATTTTTTAGCCATGTAATAACTAGGTTTACTTGTGACTCGTCGTTTTTTTGACGATAGCTGGCAAGTTTTTGTTTGATGACGTTGATTAATCCAGTCATAGTCTTAGCTTTACTTAGTAATACTTTTTCGGCTACTAAATTTAGTACACCCTGACTGTCTGTGTTGTAGCAGAGTTTTTCGTTTTTACTATCGAGCTCTATCAGGCCTTTCTTGATAAATTTATCAAAAACTTTTTCAACGATATTGTTTTGTTCGGCTTCATCAAATTTAACCAAAGCTTCTGCTAACGCGTATTTCTTCATCGCAGAGAGTAGGTTTGATTTATAGCTTGGCAAAAACATCTTGCGATTTACTATGCTATCGAACACCAAAACATAGCAGTCATGAATGATAGATTGAGGTGTTTTTTCTTCACTGATTGGTACTGTAGCGGTCTTCGTATCTATCAGACCATCGCTGCTAGCATCGTCATAGAACACTTCTTTTTGACTGGTATCAAAGATGAGTTGAGTTTGTTCTATATCAGCCTCTATCGTGTTCTCTACCTCATAGGCGAGGCTTAATTGATTGGCATCTCCTGCGCGTGTGATGGCCATACCGTCATACACAGTGTTGAGATGCTCAACCAAGATATCGTAACCACTGTCTCTTGCCAAAATACACACATCCGCCTGTGCATCGATTTCAGATATTTTGCCAAGATAAAAAGACAAGTAAAAATCTAAAGCGTTTTTACCTGCATGCTGCATCTTGATGATATGTACATTATCGCTGTTGAATTCGAGTAATGCTTCGACCAACCCAAGTGGCAAGCTCTTTTGCTGATGTATGCCCAAAAACAACCATACATGACATTCCTTTGTATCAATGCCCTCAAAACTCTTGGGTTGAATGTTTTCATAATCAATTAAGATATGCTTCATCGAAATACTCTTATTATTTGATTGTCACAACCATCCTTAAACCCCACTCGCCTGCTTCGCAAACAATCGCATGAGTGGTTTTATCTTGCCAACGCGGTACATGCCTTCACTGCGAATTTGCTGGATCGGACGCATCTGCGCAAGCGAACCTGCAAACAGCCAATTAAGCGCCGAAAAGCTATGCATCATCAGGCTATTATGCGGTCGGCGTAGACGCTCATAGCTACGCAAGGTTTGGTTACTGCCCCACAGCGTGCCACCACTACGGGTAAAGTCATGCATCAACTGCTCACACAATACTTTTACATCGAGCATACCCAGATTTAACCCCTGACCTGCCAGTGGATGCACACCATGGGCGGCATCGCCTATTAGCACCAAATTGTCCTGTACATAACGCTTCGCTTGCTGCGCGGTCAGTGGAAAGCTGGCGATGGACTCTATCTGCTCGATTGCGCCAAGCTCATAATGACTGGCAGCGGCCAATTTATCAGCGATCACGCGCTCGTCTTCCTCGAGCAAAGCCAGTGCGTCATTGCGCGGCAGTGTCCAGACAATGGACTGCCAATGCTGCGGCGTAGCTTTATCCTCATCAGTGATATCCGCTAAGGGCAACAGAGCCAGCGTGCCGGTCGGTAGCATGGCTTGGCGCGCGGTCGCTTGATGGGGCTTGGCAGTCTGAATCGCACAGCAAATCGCGGTTTGGTGATAATCAAGCGTGTCCAGCCCAATTGCCGCCTGCTGACGGACAAACGAGCCGCGACCATCGGCACCGACGAGCAGATGCGTATCGATAGCAGCGCCGTCTGCTAGCGTCACACGGTAGCCCTGCTGCGTCCCGCGCCAGTCCATATTGACAACTTTTTGCCCTGCGATGACGGTCAGATAATCACTGACATCCTCCTCAGACAGACGCTGCCACAAGGCATACTCGATGACCGCTGGTTCAACCATACTGCCAAGCAGCGCTGGCGTACTGCTTTCACTATCGCCAAATAATAGCTCGCCCATACCATTTAGCTGCCATACCTGCATCTGCGAGTAATCCGCCTTGCGCTCAGATATCGCTATCTTTTGCCAAGCGCCTATGTCTTTTAACAGCGTAATGCTGGCGAGGCTCAGCGCATAAACACGGGCATCGCGCTTGCCAAGCATTTGTTGCCATGCAGACTCATCTCGAGCAGGACGCGCATCGATTAAGGTCACGGGCATTTTGGCCTGTGCCAGCTTTAGCGCCAGCGTCGCACCGACGATACCGCCGCCGATAATGAGTGTATGGTTGTTTGTCATAAGTTAGCTCTCGATATCAGGACGTGTTAGGGCGTATCTTCAATTCACTTGATAATTATCTAAATGGGCTAAAAATAGCGCATCACTTTAGGG
>NZ_JAPEHS010000087.1:0-10131 GCF_028823565.1 Psychrobacter sp. A3 | reverse complement strand
CGATGACGACAGCCCATCTCGCCTGCCCAGCGACGATGACCAAGCCGCCATCCCAGCACAAGGGGATCTCAAACGTCCCGACACCCTAAAATTCACTGCAGTGGCGCATTCGACAGCCGATACCATGAGTGTGGCGGAAGGCTATCAGGCAGAGATGATATTGCCACTAGGGACACCGCTGATGTCTGGTATCGCCGACTGGAAGGACAGCCGTGAGCAGTCCGCTGAGTCGTTTGAGTGGCGTATGGGCGACAACCATGATGGCATGTGGTTTTTTGGCAAAAAAGGCAATACCTACGATGCCAAAGCCTCAGAGAATGGCCTACTGGTCATGAACCATGAGTATGTCAATAGCAGCGAGCTTAGCCCATTTGGTTATCACGTCATCTCGGATAACAATGCGGCACCCATTTATCAAAACCGTCGTCTGGCCAGTGATGTGCGCCGCGAGGTCAACTGCCACGGGGTCGCTGTCGTTGAGATGACGCGCCGTGCCGATGGGATGGGTTATGAGATGGTCAAAGATTCAAAATACAATCGCCGTATCACCAGCAGTACGCCCGCCCAGCTGACGGGTCCTGTGGCAGGCTCTGATTTGGTCAAGACAAAGTTTGATCCAACAGGGTTTCAGACGCGCGGCATTAACAACAATTGCGGCGCAGGACTGTCGCCGTGGGGTACCTATCTGACGACAGAAGAAAATTTCTTGGGCGTATTTGCGCGTGGTCAAGACGCCGAGCAGCTAAGCACAAGTCATAACTACGGGCGTGAGCGCTATGGGGCCAGCGAAAACTTCTCTGGCTGGGAGTATCTTTGGCATACGCCTTATGCCAAAGATGAAATCATAGCTGATGAGTTTGCCCGCTGGGATATGACCGCGACAGGCACTGATGCTACTGAGGATTATCGCAATGGCTTTAATACCTTTGGTTACATCACCGAAATTGATCCTTTTGATCAGCACTCAGCACCGCAAAAACGCACGGCACTCGGTCGTTTTGCACACGAAAACTGTGCGTATGCGCCCGTCGAGTCAGGTAAACCTGTGGTGTTTTATATGGGGGATGATGCGCGCGGCGAGTATATTTATAAGTTTGTCTCAAAGGCATTATGGTCCAATGCAGATATCGGCGGTGGCCTAAAAGCTGGCGACAAATACCTAAATGAAGGCACGCTGTATGTGGCGGTGTTTCACGAAGACGGTCGCGGCGAGTGGCGGCCACTGGTCCATGGACAAAATGGACTTGATGCGAGCAATGCTGAGCTGCCCTTTGCTGGGCAAGATGAGGTGTTGGTCTTTGCGCGCGCTGCCGCCGATGCCTTGGGTGCGACCAAGATGGATCGACCAGAATGGGTGTCGGTGAGCCCCATGACAGGCGAGGTGTATGTGACCTTGACCAACAACAAATATCGCGGCGAGCGTGAGGATCAGCCTCTCTCAGCAGCCAACCCGCGCAGCTACGAATCCCGCGGAAATGATAATGGTCATATCATTCGCTGGGCCGAAGCAGGCGGCGATCATGCCGCAACCAGTTTTGAGTGGGATATCTATCTGTTTGGTGCACCAAGTAACTTGTCCGCAGAGAATTTATCGCAGTTAAGTGCTAGCAATGATCTGTCTTCTCCTGATGGTTTGTACTTTGATCCGCGCGGGGTATTATGGATTCAAACGGATGATGGTGCGTATACCGACACTACCAGCTGTATGCTGCTTGCGGCATTACCGGGCAAAGTCAGCGATGGTACTACCATCACGACGTCAGCAGGCCAGCAAACCCGCGTCGGAATGCCCGCCCGTGATGACAATATCAAACGTTTTTTTGTCGGTCCTGAAGGCTGTGAGGTGACAGGCATCACCATGACGCCAGATTTTAAAACGTTATTTATCAACATTCAGCATCCTGGCAACACATGGGGCGCGGTGGCTGGAGGTAGTACGCCGCGCTCGGCCACCGTGATGATTACTCGCGAAGATGGCGATGTCATATTGGCAGAATCATTTACTTAGAGCGCTTGGATGACTCGGCTACGATAGTGAAATGGCTGAAATAGTGAACGGCTGCGATGGTAAAGCGGCGGCACGGTGATTATAAATACGGATAGTGATGTTAGCTAAAACCGCAAGCGCTGGCTTGGGGTTTTTTTCTGTGAGTAGCGGCAGATGTCACGACGTTTTATCGTAAAGCGGCTACCGGTTACATCATTTTTTTCTATTGCAAGCGTTTACAGGCTAGTATATAAATATCTTTTGACCAAATGTGTCCATTTTATGAACGCACTAACGAGTAACACTATGGACAGTGTAGAGATTATTTATAAAGACAGCATGAGGCCTGATAGCTCAGATAAAGCAGGTCATGAGCTGGCCGCGCATTTTGCCTCAGAGACTGCCGCCACAGAGCACACAGTAGCGCCGCATAGCGACCTGTATGAGCAAATCGATCAGCTAGCCGCCATCGATATCGACGAAATCATCAAACTGCAAGCCGATGATGCCAATGCCGTGACGACACATCCTGTGCTGTACGCCGATTTTTTTGAAGGGCTTGCGCAGCTGGCGACGATGGGCGTGGTGGAGGTGACAGAGATTGTGGAAGCCATTCACCGCGAGGTGATTTTACGCCCTTTGGGACGGTTTAATGAAAACCACCTTAACAATTGGCAACGGGGTATCACGGGGCGTATATATGGCACCATACGCCAAGTCATGCTACTGGTGGGCAACAATCTGGCCACGGTGCTGCGTATCTACAAAACCATGATGCGCCAAAAAAACACTCAGCCGTTGCCCGATACCCTAAAAAAACTGGTCAATGTGCTAAACGGCGTGATGGGTGATCATCTGGTCAATCATAAAAACGCACTTGCCATACCGATGCAGCTCTATGATGGCAATGGTGATACGCAGTTAGCGACGCTCTCAGGGCGAGTGGTAATCTTATGTCATGGCTTATGTATGAGTCATCTCAGTTGGCAATCCGCAGAAGGCAATCATCTGGGGGAGGCCATCGCGCGCAGTCAGCCTGAAGCGACAGTGCTGTACCTTGATTATAATACGGGGCGGCGTATCTCGCGTAGTGGCCGTAAGCTGTGCCAGCTGCTACAAGATTTGATCGAGCAGCATCCCAATATCAGTCAGATCGATCTGGTCGGTCACAGTATGGGCGGCTTGGTTGCTCGCAGTGCGCTGTTTTATGGCGAGCAAGACCATCTGGCTTGGGTCAAGCGGGCCGGCAACCTCATCACCCTCGGCTCACCGCACCACGGCGCGGTGCTAGAGCGTATCGGTCATCATGTACAGGATATCATCGCCAAGCTGCCGTTTGCAGGATCGCTTGCCAAGTTGGGCGAGATGCGCAGCGCGGGTATCATTGATCTGCGTTACGGTAGTATTCGCGATGCAGACTGGCGAGCGCTGGAGGGTCGTAGTGTGCTGCCGCAAGACTTTCGGCATCCTGCGCGCTTGCCAAGTGGTATCAAGACGTATTTTGTCGCCAGTGCATTGGTCGAGACCCATTATGACTCGAAGATGACACACCTGCTGGGCGATGGTCTGGTCTCTGTCGCCTCAGCGCTTGGAGAAGATGATGCCGAACATGCTTTGTTTGTCCCTGACGGGCATAAAGCACTGTTTTATGGCGTCAGTCATATGAATCTGATTCATAGTAGACGGGTGCGCGAGCAAGTAGTGGCGTGGCTGTTAGCTAATGGCCACAGTGACTACGCCGAGCAGCCGCGGATATATTCTTATCCCAAAAGTCTGGGACTGATGGCATAAAGGTAGGTTAGGCTAGATTGCCTTTGCTAAGCAAAGCATCATAAAAAAAGGCCCTCACACTTTATGTTGAGGGCTTTTTATTGAGAGGTGTTTTACCAGATACCGCCTATTTAGCAAAGATAGCGGTCACATCGTCTTTATCAAACGGATAGATCTCACCGCAAAAACCGCAGTCCATCTCAAACTCACGCTTCTGCTTCACCGATTTGCTCGATGGCTGTCTCGCACTTTTCGCGTGAGCAAGTACAGCCAAATGATAGCGCCACAGGCTCAGGTGCCACGATGTTTTCTTCATGATACAAGCGGTATAAAATCTCGCTGGTATCGAGTGTGGTCAGCTCTTCTGCTTTTAGCGTACGCGTGAGGACGTTTAAGCGCGGCCATAGGTCATCATCGATGCCGGCATCTTGGTTTTGCTCGACCTCAAAGGTTTCCTCAGCGGTACGTGGCAACATTTGTACCAAGATACCCCCAGCTTGTAGGCCGTCTGATGCTAAGTTGATCAGCGTTGGAATCTGCGCGGACTGCTTTTGATAGTGCGCCAAGCAGTCTGCCAAGTTGTCATGACTACGCTCGACGATACCTTGATAAGAGTCGCCGCCGTCAGGCTGAATATTGATAAACAATACGCCTTGGCCCATCGCGCCAAGCTCCGCAAAAGCGTCTTTGGCTGTGGTCATGCTCTCCCACGCTTGTGCTTGCGCGTCGGTGTCGGCCTTCCAGCTGGCAAGCGCGCGGATGATGCCGTCTTGGTCACACTCCGCCATCGCCCAATTGAGCAGGCTCTCAGGGTCTGAGGACTGCAGCTGGATAGACAGCCGGCCGTTGATTTTGACAGTGCTGATCAGCAAGCTTGCTGCCGTCATCATCTCACCCAATAAGCGTTTAATCGCTTCAGGATAGGGCTTTTGGGCAATCGTGGTCGCATAGCTGCGCGATAGACGCACCACATCACCGCGTACAGGCGAGTCTTCAATAAAAAAGCGTTGGCGAATGTCGTTGTAGCTGGTGGTTTGGGTGTCAGTATTTGGTGCTTGAGTATCTTGAGTCATAACTGGCTTATGTCATTGAGAAGTTGCTAACTTTATGGGGATTGTTGCGTATTTATCAATCTTATCAATTATCTCTGATGGCCGTCGCGGGCTAGATGGGTAATCGCCAAAGACCATCATTCTATATTTTGCACAAAAAAGTTTATCGCCCGTTGCAATTTTGTTGTACAGTAACATTAAGTTGCATTGTGATAAACAATAGCAATAACGACAAGGGTGCATGACAACCAGTCAGTCGATAGGGGATGATTTATAAACCCTTTATCGTCCAAGCACTCGTTTAATTTAGTGATAATGTGATAAAAAGGATGTATCTCATGAGCTATCTATCTTCCAAACCTCTCTCTAAGAGCTTGACCCTAGCGGCCTTTATGGCGTTTGGCCTCGCTGGGTGTAATAACAGCAACCAAGCGACCAATGAGACAGCGCCTGCCGATGAGGCGGGTACCGCGACCAGTGCAGCAAACGGCACGCTACAAAAAATCAAAGACTCAGGCACCATCGTGGTCGGTCACCGTGACTCTTCTATTCCTTTTTCTTATATCGCGGACGACCCAAATCAGCCGATAGGCTATGCCCACGACCTAGAGATGAAAGTCGTCGAGGCCGTCAAACAAAGGCTCAATATGCCTGATCTTAATGTCCGCTATAATCTTATTACCTCGCAGACGCGTATTCCCTTGGTACAAAACGGTACTGTGGACTTTGAGTGTGGCTCAACCACCAACAACGAAGAGCGCCAAAAGCAAGTGGCCTTCTCCAATGGCTTTTTTGAGATTGGGACGCGTCTGTTGACCAAAAAAGACTCCGGTATCAATGACTTTGCCGACTTAAAAGGTAAGACGCTAGTCACCACCGCTGGCACGACATCAGAGCGCTATATCCGTCAATATAATGACGACAATCAGATGGACATCAACATCATCTCAGCAAAAGATCATGGCGAGGCGTTTTTGATGTTAGAAAACGGCCGCGCTGACGCCTTTATGATGGATGATGTGCTGCTCGCTGGCGAAAAAGCCAAAGCCAAAAACCCAGATGAATGGGTCATCGTCGGTGAGCCGCAATCGTTTGAGATCTATGGCTGTATGATGCGTAAAGACGACCCTGAGTTTAAAGCGGTGGTCGATGAAGCCTTGGTCAATGTCTTTAGCTCAGGCGAAATCAATAGCATTTATGATAAGTGGTTCTTGAACCCAATCCCGCCAAAAAACGTCAATCTCAACTTTGAGATGTCTGACAACCTAAAGGCATTGATTGCCAACCCGCACGATGGTGCGCAGCCAAAAGCGGCGCCAGCACAGTAATCGTTGTCCCAAACCCTAGCTGGCCTATGCGTACGTCATGTGTTGTTTGACGCATAGGCTCTTTTATCGCTGCTTGGAGAGACAACCATGAATTATAGCTGGAACTGGGGTGTGCTGTTTGAGCAGACCGGTATCGGTAGCGAGCTGTATATCCATTGGATGATTACTGGTCTTGGCTGGCTGCTACTGATTGGCAGTATCGCTTGGGCCATCGCCATGATCGTCGGCACCATCTTAGGCATCATGCGCACGTTGCCGAGCAAGACGGCGCGAGCGATTGGTACTGCTTACGTGACGTTTTTTCGTAATATACCATTACTCGTACAGCTGTTTTTTTGGTTTTATATCGCCCCTGGTTGGCTGACACCGACGATACAAGAATGGTGGTATAAAGACCTGTCGCCCAATACCTCAGCCATGCTCTCGGCGAGTATCGGTTTGGGGCTGTTTACTGCCGCCCGTATCGTCGAGCAGGTGCGCACGGGTATCGAGTCGCTACCAGATGGCCAAGTCAATGCCGCCTATGCGCTCGGCTTTAGCATCCCGCAAGTCTACAAAGAAGTCCTACTGCCGCAAGCCTTTCGTATCATCTTGCCGCCGCTCAGCTCTGAGCTGACCAACTGCTTTAAAAACGCCTCAGTCGCCTCGCTCGTTGGGGTGATGGAGCTGATTAGCCAAACCAAAACCATCAGTGAATACACGCAAAACAGCATTGAGCTCTATACCTACGCGACGATTATCTACTTGGTATTTAACTTGTCCTTAATCGCGATAATGGGACTGATCGAGCGCAAACTACGCGTGCCTGGGCTGATTGCAGGAGGTCAAAAATGAATATGATGACTGAGCTTGCCACTGCCTATCCTGGGTTGATGGGCGGCATGCTGACCACGCTTAAGGTATTGTTTTTGGCGATTTTGGGCGGTATCAGTTTGGGAACGATACTGGCGCTGATGCGTTTATCGGGTATCAAAGTGCTTGAGATACCAGCAAAACTGTATGTGAATTATTTTCGCTCGGTGCCCTTGCTGCTGGTGCTTTTGTGGTTTTATTTTGCTGTACCGATGATTTATTTTTGGATCGCGGGTAAGTATCTACAGCTCGATGCGGCGTGTCGTATTTTTCTGAGGTGGTGCGTGCTGGCATTCAATCGATCGGTAGCGGGCAGGTCAATGCTGCCCAAGCGCTGGGCATGACTTATGGGCAGACCATGCGTTTGGTTATCTTGCCGCAAGCCTTTCGCAAAATGCTGCCGCTGATTTTGCAGCAGTGTATTATTTTATTCCAAGATACGACGTTGGTGTTTGCTATTGGTTTGACGGATTTTTTCCGCGCAGCCTACGTGCGCGGTGAGCTAATGGGACTTCTGACGCCTTATATCTTGGGCGCTGGTGCGATTTATTTTGTCATTAGCTTAAGTGCGTCTATGGGCGTGCAGCAGCTACAAAAGCGTTTGCGGTTCTGACACACCCTAGACTGCGCGGTCGCGGTTGACGAAATTTTTAAACAATGATTATCAAGATAATGTGGTTAGGAGCCAATAATGAACAATGCTGATACGTATTTAAATGCCTTTGGCGGTCTGGTCACCAATAATGGTCATGCCAGTGATGAGATGGTCATTGAGATGGCAAATGTCAGTAAATGGTATGGCGATTTTCAAGTGCTGACTGACTGCACCGCCCATGTACACAAAGGCGATGTCGTCGTGGTTTGCGGGCCATCGGGTAGTGGCAAATCAACGCTGATTAAGACGGTCAACGGGCTTGAGCCTTTTCAACAAGGCGAGATTATGGTCAATGGTGTCTCTGTTGGTGCACCTAAGACTAACTTGCCCAAGCTACGTAGCCGTGTCGGTATGGTGTTTCAGCATTTTGAGTTGTTTCCGCATTTGACCATTATCGACAATTTAACCGTCGCGCAAATCAAGGTGCTGGGCCGTAAAGAGTCTGAGGCTAAACAAAAAGCCATGGCTTATCTAGATCGCGTGGGACTGAGTGCGCAGGCACCCAAATATCCCGCCGAGCTATCAGGTGGTCAGCAGCAGCGCGTGGCGATTGCCCGTGCGCTGGCGATGGACCCTGTGGCGATGCTATTTGATGAGCCAACCTCGGCGCTTGATCCTGAGATGATTCAAGAGGTGCTTGACGTCATGGTCGAGCTGACTCGTGATGGCATGACCATGATGTGTGTGACCCATGAGATGGGCTTTGCCAGTCAGGTCGCCAATCGCATTATCTTTATGGATGAAGGTCATATCGTCGAAAACTGTAGCAAAGATGAGTTTTTTGAAGGGGCAAAAAGTGAGCGCGCCCAGCTTTTTTTGTCCAAGATTTTAAATCATTAATGGCAAAGTTTTTGCTGCTACTTTAGCGCCTTGATGTAGAGACTGCTCAATGAGCCCTAAGCATTTGCCAAAAAGCGTCTTTAGCGCCTTGATGTAGAGACTGCTCAATGAGCCCTAAGCATTTGCCAAAAAGCGTCTATGATTTTAGGCGCTTTTTTTTGGTTTTTTTTGGCCATAACGGTCCAGTAGCGGGGGGATAAGCAAGTAGATGAGTGCATGACTGTTTACTGCTACAATAGCGCTCAAGATACCGACAATGAAAAGTTTATACATTATATTGGAGCTATTATGAGCATAGAAAATGCCGACACCCTCGCAAACTCAACAAACCCTGCCAATGCTAAAAACCCTTTACATACTGAAAACCATGCGTCAGCGGAAAACCAAGGCATCGTCATCGTTGGTGCCGGCTTGGCAGGTTGGCACGTCATCGATGCCATTCGAGCAAAAGATAAAGACATCGCCATTACTCTCATCACAGCGGATAATGGCGATCGTTACCATAAGCCAATGCTGACAATGGCCATCAGCCAAAACAAGCGGGCGGCAGATTTGGTACGTGCAACTGGCGCTGACGCTGCCAAGGCGGCAAACGTCAATCTGCTGGCCAACACGCAGGTCACGGATGTTGACGCCGCTACGCAGCAGTTGCAGCTGGTCTCTGCCCTGCGCGCTGACCCTGTTTATACCAATTATGCCACCATCAGCTATGACAAGTTGGTACTGGCGATGGGCGCGCAGCCGATTTTTCCAAAGAGCCTGCCGGAGGATTTGGTCTGGCATGTCAATCATATCGAGCAGTTCGGTCAGCTACAAGAAAAGCTGGCAGCAGGCAGTCAGCATGTCGCCATCGTTGGCGCTGGTATGGTGGGGACAGAAATCGCCGAAGATTTACTCAAAGCTGGACATGAAGTCACCTTGATTGATTTAAATGACGCGCCTTTATCACAAATGCTACCAGCAAAAGCGTCCGCTCGTATCGCGGCGGCGGTCCAGTCCCAAGGTATTCATTTTTTGGGTGGTTATCAAGTATCGGGTGTCACGCGTCAGGAGGACGGCAAGCTACACGTC
This sequence comes from Psychrobacter sp. A3, assembly GCF_028823565.1. Lineage (NCBI taxonomy): Bacteria > Pseudomonadati > Pseudomonadota > Gammaproteobacteria > Moraxellales > Moraxellaceae > Psychrobacter > Psychrobacter sp. A3. The sequence continues at coordinate 576 of NZ_JAPEHS010000087.1, read as the reverse complement.
CGCTATGCGCCAGTGACAGACAGTGCTGGCAGCGCGGCCGCTCAGTCATCCGAGCCTTTGGTCGTCGATCATGTGATTGCCAGTACTGGCCTCACGGTCGATGCTAGACTGCCCACTGCTGCAGGGGTAGAGTTTGATCGCCGGACTGGTATCGTGGTGGATGCCACCACCTTACGTACGCAAGCGTCAAATATCTATGCCATCGGTGATTGTATGTCTATCAATGGCGTTGCCTGCCGTTATGTCGCCCCGCTGCGCGCACAGGCGGCGACCATTGCGGATGATATCTTAGGGGTGGCACATGACGGCTATGATCATAAACCGCCAATGATTCGCCTAAAAAACAAAGCCATCTCTGTCATGGCTACTGGCGTACCACAAGCGACAGGCAATTGGCAGGTAAAGACTGACACGGATGACGAGTTAATCATGGATTTGCTAGATGATAACAATGACGTCAGTGCGACAGTAACGATTAAAGCGCCGCCAATGGTTAAATCTTAATCAACGCTTAATCGCTGTAAGTTTAGGGCGTGTTGAACATTCGCAAATAGGCACTGCTGATCGCTAAAATTG
>NZ_JAPEHS010000086.1:0-10334 GCF_028823565.1 Psychrobacter sp. A3 | reverse complement strand
ACCGACTTGGTATCAAAACCTTGTCATGACGCCGGCTTTTGTTTTGACCTTGGTAGCGTTCTATGGGATATTTTGGCGACGCGGCGGCCAGACCCTTGGCATGCAGACATGGCGGCTAAAGACCATCAACAATGCTGGGCATTTATTGACTTGGGGACAGTCGTTTAAACGTATATTGGCGGCTTGTTTGATGCCGTTGCTGTTTGGTGTCATCGGCAGCCTGATCGGTGGTTCGCGCACGATTATGCTAACCAGTGCGTTCTTGGGTTTAATTTTTAATTACGTGTTTTGTTTGTTTAATCGCCGCGGTCTTGCCGTACAAGATATGCTCTCAAATTCCATTACTCTTAAGATGCCAAAGGTGGCGCATGAGGGACTATGGCGTGGTTTTAAAAACCGTAAGAAAAATCAATAACTGTGAGCTTGTATAGTCGATTCTAAATAAAATAGATACATCATATGTCAACGTGGAACGGGTATAAATTTTCCTTGCGTGCTGTGCCTGCGCTGCTCGATGCTGCGTAAAATTTATCCCAGTCTCACCGTATCATTTTTATACTGAACTCACTATATGATAAGCGTCATTTGTACCGCTTATCATACAGGGGTGATAAAGCGCTGGCAGTTAGCACACCTACCTCAATCTCATCTTCTCTCTACATATTGACGGTTTGCATCAGCCACAGTGTGTAGCCGACAAAAAACAGCATCAACGCGGCACCTGAGCCTCGGCCAAAGGGGCGATGTCTGATAAAAGCGGCGCCGCACAGCACGACAAGTAGCAGCGTAATCGCACTCATCGCCAGCACATCACGCGACAAAATAATCGGACTGGCGCTAATCGGAGCGATCAAGGCTGCCAGACCCACCACGCCTAAAGTGTTGAAAATATTAGAGCCGATGATATTGCCCAGCGCCATATCGTGTTCGCCTTTGCGCGCCGCTGATAGGCTGGCCACCAGCTCAGGCAAAGACGTGCCGACGGCGACGATGGTCAGACCGATAATCAGCTCGCTCAATCCCCATAGCGTCGCCAACTCTACTGCGCCCCAGACGATGGCACGCGAGCTGGCCACCAGCATGGTCAGTCCAAGGAACAACGCCCACAAACCACGTAGCAAGCTTGGCTCACTATCTGCTGCGCTCAGCGCGTCATCCACTGCGTGGTGCTCTACAATCTTATTATCATCGATATCATCGACCTTATGTGAGCTGCCTTCTCGCACGCTCAGCACGATTTGGATGCCCAAGACCACGACCAATAGTGCTAAGAGTACCAGTCCGTCAACGATACTCAGCTGCCCGTCACGCAGCTGCCACGCGGCCAAAGCAGTAATGATTAGCAATATTGGCAGATCGCGTTTTATGATGCCTTTATGGATGGTTATGGGGCTTATTAGGGCAGTTGCGCCCAGTACCAAGGCGATATTGATGATGTTTGAGCCATAGGCATTACCCAGTGCTAGCTCCGGACTGCCTTCTAAGGCGGCCAGTACCGACACCACCATTTCGGGTGCAGAAGTGCCAAGACCCAAAATAATAACTCCAATCAAAAAACTGGGTACATTGAGTTTTTTTGCCAGTGCCGTGGCACCATCAATAAAAACGTCTGCACTCCATACCAAAATTGCCAAGCCGATCAATACAGCAATAACTGCTAACCACATCAGTGTCTTTCCTTATCAATGAATCATGACATCAAACTCAAAAAACACGCCAAGCCCTGTCAAGGCGTTAAAACTTGTCGAACCGTTAAAACTAGGTTTATCTACAAAGTAGCTGGCAGGTATTGTCCAGCGCGGCTCGTCTTTAAGTTTGGATAAAAGTATAAATGTGCCAGATAAAAATGGCACAAAAAAAGCTGAATCCTCTGTAGAGTCAGCTTTTACGTACGATAATCATATATATGCCCTGACGGCTGACAGCGGTAATGCCTGATATGGGTCAGCAGCGCTTAGAGCGTCAGGCGCTTAAGCCACTTGCACAGGAATGATATTGGCGGTGTCTTTTACCGTGTTGTCTTCGTTGCAGTAGACCAGTTTTGGCTGGTGGGTCGCAGCTTCTGCTTCATCAAAGTGCGCATAAGCACAGATAATGACGATATCGCCTAAGTCTGCCATATGAGCAGCCGCACCATTTAATGAGATGATACCAGAGCCTGCTTCGGCACGAATCGCATAAGTGCGAAAACGCTTGCCATTGGTGACATTATAGATGTCGATTGATTCGTTTTCGTGCAGACCGGCGAGGTCCAATAAATCACCATCGATACCGCATGAGCCTTCATAGTGCAGCTCGGCATGAGTGACGCGGGCACGGTGAAGTTTGCATTTGAGCATATTAAGTAGCATAAGGTGCTTCCTTAGTGAAACGAATATTAAAAACAGATTAAATGAGCAAAATCAAAAGGTTAATGGGGATGATTTTGCAAAAATAAAAGGCTGGCGCAATTTTATAGCATTATTCTGGTAATTTAAAGCTATTGATTTGTGAACGGGCTTTTTCGATATCGCCGCCCAACAGCAAGGGCAACGCATCAAACGCGGCGCTCAGAGCACTGTCGATGGCAATCTGTTCATCAGGTGAGGCCTTTGAGAGGACATGTCCACTGACCTTCGATTTGTGACCTGGATGCCCGATACCGATACGCAGTCGATGAAAGTCGTTGCCGATATGCGGGGTGATATCGCGCAGACCGTTATGGCCGCCATGGCCGCCATTGGTTTTGAGCTTGATACTACCCGCTGGAATATCCAGCTCGTCGTGCGCGATCAACAGCTCATCGTTGTCGATGCCATAAAAGTTGACCATCGGTACCACCGATTGACCCGATTTGTTCATAAAGGTCGATGGCATCAGCAAGCGTACATCAGCGCCATGAATCTGTCCGCGTCCCGTTATCCCATGAAACTTTTTGTCAGGAGAAAGGGCGATATTGAACTGCTGCGCCAAATGATAGACAAACCAAAATCCTGCATTATGACGCGTAAACATATACTGCTGACCGGGATTACCAAGACCGACAATAAGCTTTATGGCCATAAAAACATCCTGCTTAAATGTGATAAATGAGCGTAAGGTTGGTCGTGCTGTCGTTTATGTCTGACAGCACTGTGATGCTTAAACTTAAACCCTACTTACAAAAACAGCAGGAGATATACATCACCTGCTGTTTTTTTTTGACGAAACGAACCTATCAGCAGGTCGACGGCATAGTGCCACGACCTAGCGGTCGTTTATTATTCGCCGTCTTCGTTTTCATCGCCTTGCTCGGTCGCAGGTACATCAGCTGCATCAACTTCGTCAGCATCTTCGTCAACTTCTTCAACCGTTGGTGGCTGCATGTTAACGATAGTACGGTCGTGTGCATCTTCCATATCAAGTTCGAAGATGATAACGCCTTCTGGTAGTTTGATGTCTGATAGACGGAATAGATCGCCGATTTCCATGCCTGATACGTCAACTTCTAGGTATTCAGGTAGTTGTGATGGTAGGCAAACGATTTCGATGTCAGAGACTAGGGTAGACAAGATACCACCAGCTTTTGTACCTGGTGCTTCTTCACGGCCAGTGAAATGCACAGGAACATTCATGTTGATCTTATGACCTTTTACAATGCGCTGGAAGTCAGCATGCATTGGGAAGCCTTTAGCTGGATGGCGTTGTAGGTCTTTGATAACGACCTGATGCGCTTCGCCATCGACATTTAGCGTCAAGATGTGTGAGAAAAACGCTTCAAATTCAAGAGACTTAACCAGCTCATTGATTTTGATAGCAACCGCAGTTGGCTCTTCGTCACCACCATAGATGATAGCAGGTACTAGGTTCTGCTTACGTAGGCGGCGGCTCGCACCTTTACCTTGCTGTTCTGCAGAACGGGCAACTGCACTTAGTTCGAAATGATTAATACTCATGGATACAATCCTATAAAAAGATAAATGAAGTGTCTGGTCATAAAAAAGTGGATTTGCGACCAACCCACTAATATGTGATGAAAGCTCGATGACTGGTCATCAGTGACGCTGACAACCAAAAAACCGAGCAATATGTTTGCCGTCATCGTTTACTGACAAATATCAGCAAAAACCTATCTGGCAAATGTGATCAGCACTTTTAAAGATGCCAACCATCAAAGATCACACAAACGGTCGGCACAGGCGCGCATTATACGTGGTTTTGTAGCAATAATAAAGACCTACACAAAATGCGAACATAAAAAACAGCGCCATATCATCAAATATGGCGCTGTTTTTTATATCAGGTGTCCGTGTAGCTGTATGTGCAAACCGCCACTGACACAGAAGTCGTTAGGCGTCAAACATGGCGCTGATAGACTCTTCGTTATTGATGCGGCGTAAGCTCTCAGCGAGCATCGGTGCGATACTGACTTGGCGGATTTTGCTACAAGATTGAGCAGCAGGAGACAATGGAATGGTATCAGTCACGACCACTTCATCTAGGGCTGATTCAGAGATGTTTTTTAGCGCATTACCCGATAGTACAGGGTGAGTGATGTAAGCCAATACGCGGCGCGCGCCGTTTTCTTTTAATGCTTCAGCGGCTTTGCATAGGGTGCCTGCGGTATCGACCATATCATCAACGATGACGCAGTCACGATCACGCACATCACCGATGATGTGCATCACTTGCGACTCATTGGCACGGGCACGGCGTTTATCGATAATCGCCATATCGGTGTCGCCCAATTGTTTGGCCATCGCACGAGCACGTACCACACCACCAACGTCAGGCGATACCACCATGATGTTGTCGTAGTCTTGTTTTTGTAGGTCATTTAACAGGACAGGGGTGCCGTAGATGTTGTCGACAGGGATGTCAAAGAAACCTTGAATCTGATCTGAGTGCAAATCTACGGTCATGACGCGGTCGATACTGACGATATTTAGCATATCGGCGACGACTTTGGCGGAGATAGGGACGCGAGCTGAGCGTGGACGACGGTCTTGACGGGCATAACCAAAGTACGGCATCACTGCTGTGATACGGCCCGCACTAGAGCGGCGCAGTGCATCCGCCATCATCATGATTTCCATCAAATTGTCGTTGGTCGGTGCACAAGTCGGCTGCATGATAAATACGTCTTTACCGCGCACGTGCTCTTTGATTTCCACGGCAATTTCGCCATCAGAAAAACGCGTGATGTCAGCTTTACCAAGAGGAATGTGTAGGTGGTCGGCGACGGTTTTCGCAAGTTCTGGATGGGCGTTGCCCGTAAAAATTGCCAAATAAGGCATGACTGAAGTCCTATTTATTGACTCAAGCAGCGACCACTAAGCAGTGTCTAACTGCCCAAATAAAGAAAAGAGTGGTGAAAGTAATTATAGACTACTAAGATAGTAAAAAATGGCAGGGGTAGCTGGACTCGAACCAACGGATGTCAGGATCAAAACCTGAGATGCCTTACCAACTTGGCTATACCCCTATTGTGGCGACCTATTATAAGTAAATTTTTAGATTTTGCAAGTCATTTGCGCCTTTTTCTGGTATTTATTCAAAATTTTTGCATTCAATTTTTTATATAGTCGATTCCAAATAACACAGATACATTATATTTCAACGTGAAGCGGGTATAAATTTTTCTGACGTGCTGTTGTGATACTTTTTTTAAATACAGTTACGTAGTCTCCATCGGCGTAGCGCGCAAGGAGTATTTATATCAGCCGTCCTAGTGTGTATAGGAAAGCCGCCGCTTTTGGGACGCAGCCTGTACTCTGATAGCGCAATTATAAGTTATCTACCAAGTGAGCAGGACAAGGCGCATTTGCCAGCCATTTTTTTATCAATGCCTTATCGGTAGTAATACTGGCATCCAATGGCAAAAACACCGCACTACCAGAGCCCGTCATGCGTGCTGTGCCCAATACTTGTGTCTCTAATCCTTGCAAATAACTCAAGGCCTCTGCAACCGCAGGAGCGAGGCTCGCTACCACTGGCGTAAACACATTATGATAGGGCGTATTCAAATTTTGAACATAATCATTGGATTGATTTTTAATCGTATCAATCGACAGAGAAGTGATATCTCGCTGTAGTTTGGGGTGGGCGAATAGTTTGGCAGTATTGACATGCGCCTTAGGCGTTAAGACTAAATACTGCTGGTCAGGTAAATTGATGGCAGTTAATTTTTCACCAATACCCATCGCAATCGCATCTTGACCAAAAATAAAGATCGGCACATCTGCGCCTACTGTCGCACCGATGCTTATCATCTCATCTTGGGAGAAGCCAAACGCCCATATCTCATTAAGTGCCAGCAGTGTCGTTGCGGCATTAGAGGAGCCACCGCCCAGCCCTGCGCCCATGGGTAAGTGTTTGTCCAGCTCAATCGTCACTGGCGTAAGCTGCTTGGGTAGCTTGTTTGACGCTATGGCCGCGGCCAATAAAGCGCGCGCCGCTTTAAAAATTAAGTTGTCTTCTATATTAGTCGTGATTGTCTCTGCACCCTCTAATACCAATAGCTGATGACAGAGGGTATCGACATCTGCTTCGCCATCAGCCGTTGGTATCACAGCACCATCTATGAGTGAAAAATGTAAATAATCGCCCCAACCAAGCAGGCGAAAAACCGTTTGCAAATCATGATAGCCATCAGCGCGCTTGCCAGTGATGTGCAAAAACAAATTGAGCTTGGCAGGTGAGAGACGAGTCATCGTAGAAGCAGATGATGCTGCTATATTTTCAATCATATGTTTTCAGTCATGTTTTTTCATCATAAGGTACAGTCATAAAAAGCTATCTTAATGAGCCATGATAGCTTTTGAAAGGCGATCCGTTGTTGATACCTGATGGACTAATGATTAATCGTCATGACAACCTTGTTGCCTTGTGGCTGCACTGCGCTGATTTTGGAAGGTCGTTTGTCTGAGCCTTTATAAGTAAAGCTAGCTGTCCACTCACCATTGACCGAGCTTATCAGGCGGTTTTGTGCATCGAGTTTGGGCGCGCTGTCTGAGGGCGCGGGGCGACCAGATATCCAATAGGGCATTTGCGAGATGGGCGCTTGCCAGCCTGTGGCTTTTTTTAGTAGGGCCTCAGGATCATCAGCGGTCAAAGTACCGGTTTTTTCGCTGACCAAGGTGGCCGTCTGACCATCGTATTCGATATTGGTTTTGCCAATGCCGAGCGCGCCGATTAGTTCAATAGCAAAACGATCGTCTTGTTGGCCCCATGCATAAAACGCACTGCCACCTTGCGCGCCGCTACTGTCGCTGGCAGGCGTGGTCACGCCAATCTTGCCGGTGATATTAAAACGCTCAAGCTTGTTTGGCTGCTCGCTGTTTTGACCTTGTATCATGGTGCCTGATTGATGGCTAGTATTGGCAGTCTTTAGAGACTGACAGCCAGAGGTAATGGCAAGGGTAGCCGCTATCGCCGTCAGCAGGGTTAGCTTTTGCGATTTAGATTTAGATTTAGACTGAAACTTAGATTCGCACTTGGATTTATATTTGGATTTAAACTCGGCAGAGAGCTGAAAAAAAAGGGTGGCAACTGGCATAAAACATCCTCAAAACAAATAAATTTGCAAAAATAATAATTTTGATCAAAGGCTAGCTTAAGCGCTATTTGTTACTCGCTTATACGCGGCTGTTAGCTTCTTATAAGTACCTTGTAACCGGTACCCGCACCTCGCTTTTGCACAGACTCTAATATAGTTGTATACGGTCGCTGATATTATGTTGACCAAATGAAAAACGCTTCTGCAAGTCGGCAAGCAAAGCCTCGACTTTTGCGTTATTGCCCAGGCCTTGGTAGGCACGTAGCAACAGCGTGCCTGAGCGTAAGGTCGGAAAGACATCATAAGGCGTCTGTAGATAGTCGATGACTTGCTGATAGCGTTGGTTGGTCAAGGCGTTACTTGCCAATATGTTGAGCGCTTGCAAGTGCAGCTCGTTGTCGTAGCGCGGATCATCATAACGAATTTGGATGATATCGGTCGCCAAGGCCAAGCCTTGCTCAGAGTTTGGCTCATTGGCCAAGAGCAGTTGGGCATAACTTAGCTGATAGGCCAGATTGCTCGGATCGAGCGCGCGCAGATGATTGAGCAAGGTGCGTTTGACGATATAGTCGTTTTTATCATCGAGGAGCTGAGCGCGAGCAAACAATAGCCTCTCATTGTCAGGGTATTTACGCGCTGCCCGAGTCAACAGCCGTAGCGCTTCATCCGGCTCGTTTTGTTGCCATAAAATATCGGCCTGCATGACATAAGTGTCAGGGGCAAAGACGCTAAATTGTTTGCGTAGTTTTTCTAAAGTGCTGATGGCGGCAGCGACATCGTCATCAAGTAGCTCAAACGCCACCACCTTTCGACGTGCCTCCAATACCAAGTCCTCTTGCATCACGGCATTGAGATAGTGCTTGGCTTGCTCAAAGCGCTGCTGACGCTCAGCACTGATACCGAGATAGTAATAAGCTTGGTCAAGGTAAGCGGGGTTTTTGGCAAGCAGATTGAGTAGATTATCCGCACTTGCATATTGCTCAATATCCAAGCTCACCAGTGCTGCTAGCAAGGTAATCTCCGCATCCTCACGAAAACGCTCGTGCGCTTGTAGTAATAATTGCCACGCCTCTTGGCTTTGTTTTAAGTCCAGTAAATAGCGAATCTCGTATAGGTACAGACTCTTGCTATCAGGGTTGCGCAAGCGCGCTTGGCTAAGGTAATTGACCACGGTTTCGGCGGTGACGATTTTGCGTAAGATATCTGCCTTTAGAGTAATAAAAGGCACATAATTAGGCTGGTGTGCCAGCGCACGGTTGATATGTACAATAGCAATCTCAGGCTCATTAAATTGATAGAGCAGGCCTGCCTTTAGTACCGATAATGACGCATTTTGCGTGCTATCGAGCGGCTGAAGCGCGGCGAGTAGATCGCGTTTGTCAGCATCGGTATTGGGATAGATACCGATTAATATCTCGCTTAAGTCGGCGCGTGGATCGTAGCGTAAGATGCGGTTTAGTGTCTCGCCTGCCAAGACGTAATCGTGTGCGCGCAGTGCCAAATGCGCGACATAAAACCAAGCAGGCACGTGATCGGGGTTTTGCTCTTGCCACGTTTTGGCAAACTGTAACGAGTCGCCCACACTCTCATTTTGTAAAGACAGGCTCAGCGCCCGCTCAAAGACAGCGGTGGCATCTTTTTTGAATGACTGCTGTTTATAAATGGCGACGGCGCGTTGTTTGTCATCGCGATCAGCGGCAAACTCTGCTGCCAAAAGCGCGTACAAGCTTGGCTCGTTTAACTCAGGCTGCCAGATACTAGCAGGAGCCAAGCGCTGCACATCGACAGTCTCTGGCAGTCTTTCGCCGGCGCTGGGTGTCGCTGCGCTCGTAAGCGTGCTGGCGCTGTTTTGCTGGTTTTCTACCTTCGCTGGGATATCGATAGCACTGGCGTGCACAGGGGCAGATAGGCACAGACAAACAGCCAACGATAGCGTTAGCCGATAGCGTTGGTACAAGCGCTCTATAATGAGGTTTAATAAAGCGCGTAGGCTCAATCGCTCATCAAGTGCTGGCGGTGCCCGAAATAATGACCCAAAAAAAATCATAAATAGCTGTGTTCGCCCGATAGTGACTGCCTAATCCATAGGTAGCGTTTAATAAGGGGTGGTTTGTCAGGTTAAGGTGCGTTTTCAATGATAATGGCTGAGATAAAAACTTAGGGTAATACTCAGATGAAAGCGCCTGTCAAACATTATAAGAGTAGAATGACAAGATAAACAATAGCAGCCGTGTTACTCAACTAGCGCACAAGCACAGATGCAGGGCGTCATGTAATGATGCCAGTCATAAAAGTCGCCTAGGTAGTTGATTTGTTGGGCAAGTGCCCAGATACAAGCAAATACTCATCCGCAGTGGGTGAGTGTTAATTAACGCTGGTAATAATGATATAATAGGCGATTTTAAGCTCTTCCTTTTAGCGCTGTCGTCGCAAACGGTATTTTTTGTTTATATATTATATATAGTAAGTTTAGGATAAAACTGAGACAGTTCCGTGTTGAAATACAATGTATCTGTTTTATTTAGAGTCGACTATATAAGAATTGGTTTATATAAACAATCAAAACACCGTATGGCTGACAGGTGAGCGTCATGTTTATGGTCTATCAATAATGAGATTAGTGGTCATTGGGGTCAATCACAAAACCGCACCAGTCGCTCTACGAGAGCGCTTGGCGCTTGTTGGTGACGATGTGAATGTCGCACTTGAGCAGTTAGAGGTTTTTACCGATGGCAGCGTGATCGTCTCGACCTGTAACCGTACCGAGATTTATGCACTGGTACCGCAGCCTGTAGAAAGCGAGCCTGCCCAGTCTGCA
>NZ_JAPEHS010000085.1:0-11033 GCF_028823565.1 Psychrobacter sp. A3 | reverse complement strand
TATTTTTAACGATGAAGCGGCAAAAAAGAGTCCTGTCCCTGCGGGCTGATGACACCCCTTGCTTTGATTGTAGTACAGAAGCTTATGTACGACTCGACTTTCAATGAACGCTTGTACTCCGTTTGCTCCTTGCAATTCGTCGTTTAAGCGTTTTGCTAAAATTTTAGGTATCAGACTTAGGACTAGTTGATGACACGTTGTGGTATATAAGCTGATTTTTGTGGGGAAAAATAACATTGATAAAATAAAACTCTGTTATGATTACAGACTCCAATCCAGTACGCGCTCACGAGTTGGCTATGAAATCTACCGCAGACAATACAACACGACACCCCTCACCTTTTTTGAACTCTGTTCCCAAAAGTTTGCTTTTAGGCTTGTTGACAGCCAGTCTGATGAGCGTTGGTATGTCTGCACAAGCAGGTGGCGGCGAATACTGTGGCTCTAACTTTTCGTTAGACAATCGCTACTACAATGCCTGTCAGATTAACTTTCCCACCTTAGATACTGGCAATGACACCCAGACCAATTTGTATTTATTACTTGCCGATAAGGGCTTAATCACCTTTGATGAGCCTGACACGCTACATACCAGCGGTTATTATTATGACTTTCCGCTTAACTTACGCACATTAAAGCACGCGGCAGTAAATCAAGTACAAAATCCCAATCAGTCTTTTTTAGAGCCCTCTAAAACCAGCAATTATGCTGAGTACTGTAATAGCTTTTATACAGGTAAAACAGCGCTAGAAAACGCGCTAACACTAGATCAGGCATTAACCCCAAAAGAGCGCGCACAACTGATGCAATTTCGTGACGCCATTCGCAGTGAGTGTACCGATTCATTTAATGATGAGACCGCTGCGCTCAAAGATACTGCTACTTTTCCGTTAAAGTGGTCTGTCCACGCACAGCCCTACGCGGACTACATCATGGCGACACAACTGTTTTATTTGGGCAAAAAATCAGACTTTGATAGCGCGCATAACCTATATAGCGCGTTGACCACGCTTGATGCGGGGGATAATGCAGGACGCGCTTGGCTGCTCGATACGGTCAACTATATGCTGATTCGCACAGGCATCAATCGTATTTATCAGCAAGGCGCGCAAGATTATTTTTATGACCATAAAACGGTTGACCTAAGACTGTTTGCCAGCACGCAAAGCGCCATCAATACTTATCTCAGCCGCTTTAAAAAAGGGCAGTATACGGCATCCGCTCGCGGATTACAGCGCCGACTCTATTGGCTGTCAGGGAAGCAAGAACAATTGGTTGATGAAATAGAATGGCAAATTGAGCATACAAATTCATTGGCCTTTAACCTAGACAGTCGCCGCTTGCCAGAAGAGATTGAGAGACGATTGTTTTTTCCAGATAGTGATAAACAAGTCGATATCAATGTGCTTAATGACCCCATATTGCTGACCAGTTTTGCCCTATATCGTCTACGACCTGCCAGCAACTTCATGAACACCAAACCCATAACATTGGCAGCGCTTGAGCGTCTAAAGCCCAAGTTTAAAGGCAGTATGGACTTGTATCAGTATCTGATCGCGACCTATTATTTTGTACAAGAAAATAATCCAGAACGCGCCCTAACCTATTTGCCCACCGCTACGCCAACGGGTAAGCTGTCTTATAATCAATTTAGCCAATACGTTTTAAAAGCAAAAGCATTACAGCAACTCGGGCGCACCGATGAAGCCAATACCCTATGGCAGCAGCTACATACCTTGCCCAAGCAGCCGTTTCAAAACACCGTTACTGAACTGGCATTAGCACTGCATGCTGACAAGACCAACGATTACCGTTCATTGTTTACTGATACCAGTATACAATCACAAGCCTTAAAGATGCGCGTCATCAAATATTCAGCCGACCCTACCTTACTAAAGCAAATTGCAGACAATCATGCAAATACAAACGCACTGGGTGCTGAGGCGCGTTACGCGCTGCTCGCCAAATCACTGATACATGGACGCTACGACGATTATTTAACCTACCAGCAGCGTTATTTGCCAAAGGACGCCCAAAAATATCAAGGCTATAGCAGTAAGGATGAGACCTTAAAGCACCTCCCTACTTTTAGTCAATTTAACTGGCAAGGTAAACAAATCAGCCCTAATATTAAGTGTCAAAACTTGACAACCACGGTGACGCGCCTCAGTAAACGCCCTAACGACAGACTACAAACCTTGTGTCTGACCGAGTTTATGTATGATACCGATTTGACTAGCTACCTCGATGACTACGACAAAGAGTCTCGCTATATTGTTGACGATGATCCAAGTAAGCCCTATCCGTACTTAGGTGACGTCCCCAGTCGCTTCTCAGGTCAAACACTCAGCAGACTCGATATCTACCGCGCCATATTTACAGACAGTCAAGATGACGAGCTGTCCGCCTATGCGCTGCATCGTGCCATAGGTTGTTTTGCCAGCTCGGGTAACAACCAGTGCGGTGATAAGCAGGTTGATTTGTCTGTGCGCAAAGCATGGTTTAAACGTCTCAAATCTGACTTTAGCCAAACCACTTGGGCAAAAAACCAAAAGTACTATTGGTAAATATGACGGGCTACTGGTGTGAGTAATCATCTACAAAAGTATCAGCAATTTACGTTTAAGCGATGGCTGTTAGGCTTGCTGGGTCTGGGTATTATTATATTTGCCGCTTTGGTTTACTATCAAGGTACAAGCCGTTTTTCATCTGCGCCATCTAAGCAGATAACGCAGATACCATCACAGGATAGTAATGCCAGTAAAATTGGCTCTATTACCATGCCCACGAACACTACCAATATCCAAGCCAATGATTACCAGCAGTTTTGGCTGTGGACACCGCCCAAAGACAGTACCAAGCTCAGCCAAGCGCATACGTTGTATCTATTACAAGGTGAGATACGTGCGCCCAACATGCCCTATTATCGCCCTGATACCCATGACAATAATGCTCAGGCATTACCAGCGACATTGATAACGCAGGGACTAGGTGTGCGACCTTTACGCGGTAAAAAAATGTGGCTGGTCTACCGTGCGACCAGTCAGACGTGGTCTGAGGACGTCATGCCACAGCTTATAAAGCGCTTAGAGCAATGGCAACGCGCAGGCAATCACGTCATGGGTATCCAAATAGATTATGATGCGCCAACCTACCGATTGGGCGAATACGCCGCTTTGCTTAAGCAGATTCGTCAGCAGCTGCCCGCGCAGTATCAACTCAGTGTGACAGGTCTGCTGGACTGGTCAAACCAAGCCGAAGACTCTCAGTTTATTCAGCTTAATGACGCCATCGACGAGCTGGTGATACAAACTTATCAGGGCTCGACCACCTTGACGAATTATGCGCAGCACCTCATACGGCTAAAAGACCTGCCCTTTGATTTTAAAGTGGGCATCATTGAAGGTGGTCAATGGCAAGGGGCTGCATTTTTAGAAGACAATCCACACTTTCAAGGTTATGTGGTGTTCTTGCGCTAAAAAATAAAAAAACTCAGCACTTAGGCTGAGTTTTTCTTCATCATAATTACAACTTCATAGGATTAAGCCAAGTCACGTACCTTAGGCTCACGCTCCCATAGACGAGATTTTGCATTTTCTACAAAGCTGTCAAGCTCAGCGAGCGGTGTGACAAACTCATCTTTTTCTACAGGAAGTTTACTTAAGATAAACTCATCCGTTGCACCGCAATAAGCAATGGCTTTACAGTGTACATAAGCATCAGTAAACCAATCTAGCGTTGAGCTATCCTCTGCTAGTTTTTTAGCTTGATCCGGCATAATGATACTCACTACCGCATCGAAGAATACTGATGGTGCGCCAGCGACACGCTCATCTGCTTGGATACGCGTATCGTCGTCAAGCTTGACTTCTTTGCTAGGAGCAACAATTTTGACCATACCGCCTTGAGCGTTAATAGCATCTTCAAACTTCTTAACTTGCTCATGGTTTGATCCTTCAGCCACTAAGATACCAACCAAACGGCCTTTTAAGCTCTTAGGCGTACGGCCGATGGTTTGTACAGCCTCTGATGTCGCCATGTCTTGTACAGGCGCTGCCGCATCAGCAGGCTCTGGCAACTCCATACCCAAGGCAGTTGCCACGCGCTTGGCCAAATCTTCATCGATATGCAGCAGGTGGCCAAGCATACGGGTACGTACATGAGGAGTATCTACTTTACCCAGCTCAAATGCGTAAGCCGTCGCAATATGTGCCTGCTCAGCTGGCGTTTGACTGCGGTAGAACATACGCGGCTGGCTATAATGGTCTGCAAAGCTCTCTGCGCGAATACGGCCTTTTACATTATCATCTAAGCGCTCTGCATACGACTCAAAGCCCTTTTTAACGCTTTCACGTGGACGGTCTAGATCTAGACTTTGTGGCTCATAAAGGACACGAGTCTTAGGCACTTGCATTTGCATATGGCCGTCTTGCTGGTTATTGGCAAACGGACATTTTGGCGCATTAATAGGGATTTGCGCGAAGTTTGGCGAACCCAAACGCGACAACTGAGTATCTAAATAACTAAATAGACGGCCTTGTAATAAGGGATCGTTACTAAAGTCGATACCTGGCGGCAGATGCGAAGGACAAAACGCCACTTGCTCAGTTTCTGCAAAGAAATTATCTGGGTTACGGTTCAAGACCATTTTACCGATGATTTTAACAGGCACCATCTCTTCTGGAATCAGTTTGGTCGCATCTAGATGGTCAAATGGAAACTCATTGGCTTCTTCTTCAGTAAATAACTGAACACCAAACTCCCACTCAAAATACATACCGTTCTCTATCGCTTCATACATGTCACGGCGGTTATAATCAGGGTCAGCACCAGATATTTTTACCTCTATCGCTTCATACATGTCACGGCGGTTATAATCAGGGTCAGCACCAGATATTTTTACCGCTTCATCCCAAGTAAGCGACTGTACACCTGCTACTGGCTTCCAATGAAAACGTACAAAGGTACTTTTTCCGTCTTTGTTAATCAAACGATAGCTATGAATACCAAAGCCCTCCATCATGCTAAAGCTACGCGGCAATGCACGATCACTCATAAGCCAAATCAGGTTATGCATCGTCTCTGGGCTTAGCGAGACAAAGTCCCAAAAGGTATCGTGCGCAGATGCCGCTTGCGGAAAACCACGATCAGGCTCTGGCTTGACTGCATGGATGAGATCAGGAAACTTAATAGCATCTTGAATAAAGAAAATCGGCATATTATTACCAACGATATCCCAATTACCTTCTTCGGTATAAATTTTTACCGCAAAGCCGCGGACATCGCGAGGCGTATCTTTTGAGCCTTTATTGCCCGCCACAGTCGAAAAACGCGTAAATAAAGGTATCTGCTTCCCTGTTTCTGTAAGAATTTTGGCGGTCGTATATTCTTCTAACGATTCTGTTAGCTCAAAATAACCATGTGCGGCGCTACCACGCGCATGGACGATACGCTCAGGGATACGCTCATGGTCAAAATGGTTGATTTTTTCACGCAGGACAAAATCTTCTAAAAGACTCGGGCCTCGGCTACCAGCTTTCAAAGAGTTTTGATTATCAGAGATAACGACACCTTGCTGCGTGGTGAGCGCTTTTGTGTCGTCGTCTGCACGTTGGTGAGTCTCGCCGCCATTGCCGCGAGTTGGGTTCATGTCTTTTGCGGGGTCAGTATGATCAAGATGCTTTTTCATAAGATATCCTAGCTGATGAATGAAATGGCCTCTGATGAGACTATCCAAAGCGCGTAAACCCAGTATTTATATCCTTGTATCTATATAGTAACTTCGACTGTCGCTTCATGTTTTATGGGTTACGCAGCGGTTGATGATCTAAATTTTTATTGTTGCTCTTTCGCTACTATGACTGGCAGTGGCAACCGTTCGCAATGTCAACCGCTAGCAATGCCAACCACGGTGCTCATCACTCATCTTACTTAAAAACTTCGCGATTTATGTCACATATATCGTGAAGCTTGTTGATTTTTGGTTAAACCAACGAGCCAAACTCTTAGCACATTACTATCATCAAATATATTGCTAAGTCCTTAACGCTCATGGCAGCGCTCTTTGGATTTTTTGGCTAAAGAATATCGATAGCGTTCGGGCCTATTATCAGTTAAATTATAAGGACAGGCATAAAATAAAGTCAGCCAGCATCAAAGCTGTGGCAAACACTAGCGGCGAGTTCTGATCAAGCAAAATTTTTATAACCATCGCTTATAGCCATCATAAAAGGCCTGATGCATCACTTTGTATAAGGCGGTTCGTAACTGTATTTACGGGCCGTCTTTATTCATCCGTCTAGGGCGTATTGTTCGTTAAGTAAGGAAAATAGCCATATCCAAGCTTTATTGGATATATTCCCTAGTTATAGACAAGGAAGACAGTTATGTTATTAGATAACGACGTATTGCGTGCGCGCATTCGTTTATTAGGATCGTTTTTAGGTGAGGCCATCTCTCGCCAATCTGGGCAAAAAACCTTAGATACCATCGAGACCTTACGCCAAGGTTTTATCCAAGAGCGCCGCGAGCATAACGACGGACAAAAAAAGCAACTTATCGAGCTCATCGCCTCGCTAGACAATCAGACACTAAAAAACGTCATTCGCGCGTTTTCTATTTACTTTTTTTTGGCAAACCTGACCGAAGAAAACTACTTACGTGAGCAGCGGCAAGTGATGCGCGCAGAGTCCAACCAAAGCTGGGAAGGCTCTTTTCGTCGCACTTTATCAGAATGCCGCGAGCGCCAGATCGAACCTGAACAAATCAAAGAGCTCATCGATCAGCTAAAATTTATCCCAGTCTTTACCGCGCACCCTACCGAGGCGCGTCGCCGTACGACGATGAACATCTTGCAAACGCTATACGAACATACCGATGCCATGGGTGTCTATCCTGAGGGTAGTCTCGCCTTTGAGCAGGCCAAACAAAAAACCGCAGAAACCATTGATCTACTATGGTCATCAGATGAGGTGCGGACTCGTAAACCCTTAGTCTATGATGAGATTAATAATGGCCTGCATTATTTTGATGCCAGTCTTTTTACCGCCATACCGAAAGTCTATCGCAATATCAAAGACGCAATCGTAGAAATTTATCCAGAGCTTAGTGACTATGCGCTGCCCGCTTTTGTCAATTTTGGTTCTTGGATCGGCGGCGATAGAGATGGCAACCCCTTCGTCACTCATGAGACCACAGAAATGGCCGTGTTGATGCATGCCAATACCGTGCTGCGCCATTACCAAGTATTGATCCGAAAGCTGCGCCGCCAGCTGATTCATAGCGATAGCATCGTCACCATCGCGCCCGAGATTTATGAGCGAATTAAAGACTATAGCGAGCTGGATCAGCAGGTGTTTTGTTATAACCCTGATGACTACAATCATGAGCCATACCGTAGATTGTTATCACTCATCCTTGCCAAAATAAAAGCCACCAACCAATATATCCAAAGCCAAGGCACAGACGACAATGCAGCAAAAGACGCGTACTTATCGCCGGCCGCACTGTTAGATGACTTACGCCTTATCCGCAAGAGCGTCAACACGCATGATAGCGCCCATGCCGAAGGGCTACTGCTAGATACCATCCGCTTGGTCAAAACCTGCGGCTTTCATCTGGCCGCGCTCGATATTCGCCAAGACTCAGGCTATCATGGCGAGGTCATTGCCGATATTTTTGCCAATGCCTCCAACTTGCCCGATTACAAGGCGCTAAGCGAAGCAGAGCGCCAAGAGTGGCTGACCCGCCTACTACAAAAACCAGGCACACCGCTGATTTATACCGATAATTTAAGCGAACAAACCCGTGAGCAGCTGGCATTGATGCAGTCGGTGGCCAAACTGCGCAAACTGGTCGGCGACGATACTTTTGGCAGCTACGTCATCTCGATGACCAATAACGCCAGTCAACTACTAGAAGTACTGCTGCTAATGCGTTTTGCGGGTTTGTCTGGTATCAATGACGACGGACACTTATTTGCCGCCTTGCCGGTAGCGCCACTGTTTGAAACCATCGAAGACCTCAAAAACATCGATAAAATCATGCCAACGGTACTGGACACCCCCCTGTATCGCGAGCTACTTGAGCACTCAGGCAATATTCAAGAGATTATGCTGGGTTACTCCGACTCTTCTAAAGACGGCGGCATTATCACCTCGGCTTGGCAGCTGTATAGCGCCCAGCAAACCATCACTCGTATTGCCAACCAATACGGCATCAGCACCCGTCTGTTCCATGGCCGCGGCGGCTCTGTCAGTCGCGGCGGCGGCTCAACTCATCAGGCCATTGCCGCGCAGCCCGCTGGTACATTAAACGGACAAATCAAGTTTACCGAGCAAGGCGAAGTGCTCTATGCCAAATACGCTAATCCAGATACAGCAGTGTTTGAGCTGACCATGGGTATCACAGGCGCGCTAAAAGCCAGCTCATCACGCTTTGTGGCGCAGCCGGCCCAGCTCGATAGCTATGAAGCACTGTTTGCAGACTTAGCCGATGCAGGCGAGCAGCAATATCGGGCACTGACGGATAATACAGACGGGTTTTATCAGTTTTACTCCGAGGCCACGCCCGTACAAGAGATCTCTTTACTAAATATCGGCTCGCGCCCTGCCCACCGCAAAAAAGGCTTGCCAAGCAAATCAACAATTCGGGCGATACCTTGGGTGTTTGGCTGGTCATTGGCCCGCTTTACCCTTCCTGCGTGGTATGGCGTGGGCACGGCATTAGAGAGTGTCAAACAAAACGAAGGACTGATGAAAGAGATGAATAAAAACTGGCCGTTTTTTAGCGCCTTTATCAGCAATATCGAAATGGCCTTTACCAAATCGGAGATGAATATCGCCCACGCCTACAGTCATCTGTGCAAAGACGAGCGCTTACGCACAGAAGTCATGCAGGCTGTCGAGCACGAGCACGCGCTTACTCACTCTGGCCTAAACTCCCTGCTCGAGCAAACCTCATTATTGTCCACACAGCAAGAGCTGGCAGCGTCTTTACAATGGCGCAATGCTTACTTAGACCCGATCAACTATATCCAAATCGAGCTGCTCAAACGCATGCGCCAACCCGATAATAAGGATGCTAAAAGTACCGATAAACTGGCGGTAGAAGATCCACTAATTCGCAGTATCAATGCCCTTGCAGCCGGACTGCGCAATACTGGCTAACGCTCAATTTTGATATCGATATTGGTCTTAAGGTAAAAGTAACCGCTGACTTAGTTAGCGGTTATTTTTTGAAAAACCAAAATTTGGTTGTTCGCTGGCATCTGATATTGAGTCATTAATGTTAAATGGTGGGCGTTGGCTAAAGCAGTGATATCTTCTTTATGGCGAATACCGCTATTAAGATCACGCTGCCTTAATGATGAATCAAAGCTTTGATTGCTGGCGCTAGTATAACGCCCATTTTCATTAAATGGCCCGTAAACAATCAGCTTGCCGTCTAACGGTAATGCTTCTCCGGCCAACTCAAATAGCCTCTCAACCAAAGACCAAGCAATAATGTGTAAGGTATTGGCAGTAAAAATAGCGTCATAAGGTGGAGCGTCTTGCAACTTTGGAATAGAATCTGTCGTGAGATTAAATACTAATGGCGCATGTAAATTTGGCGCAGGATAGCTCTCATGCCAAGCTTGTATCACCTGATGATTATCAGTTACATCGCTGGTTTGCCATCGTAGGTGCGGCAAATTTGGCGCAAAATACACACTATGCTGACCGGTTCCTGAGCCTACTTCTAATACATGAGTAGAGTCTTGCAGTTGTTTTTGTAGTACTTCTAGGATAGGCTGTTTATTATTTTCACAAGCTTGTGAAAAAGGTAGTCTGTCTGCGCTACTGATATCGGTATTTCCGAGATTGTCTTTATTCATAACGTTCTTACGATTGCTTTCTTATATATAAATTATCAATCCAAAGCTAATATATTAATAAATACCTGCCTCAACACCAGCAGCTAGCGTCATCGCAAGCTCTTCCACTTGCTCTACAAACACCTCTTGCCAATCACCTTGTAAAATTAGCGCTTCTTGAATCCATTCCCAGCGCAGCCCCGTCGTAATCATTTTCATCGCATTCTTAGTCCCTGTGCCATCGTGTCCTGCGCGAATATATAATGCAAAAGGCAGCCCCTGTTTGTGCTCTAATACCGCGTAATAACAGCGATCGAAGAAATCCTTGGTCAGTCCTGCCATATAAGACAAATTCTCAGTCGTACCTAACAACAAAGCATCTGCAGCTAGTACGTCTTCAGGCTGCGTATCCTGTGGTGCTTTGAGAACCACGTTGATATCTATATCAGGGTGATTAGCACCGTCATGAGCGGCTTGCGCCAACTTTTTAGTATTCGGTGATGGTGCATGCGCGACGATAAGCAAGGTTTTGGTAGCCATATTAATCACCGTTATAAAATATATCAGTTCTTAGAATGAATAGTTACCTTTTGCATAATATCAGGATGGATGCTTTTCGCAACCGGACAAGTCAGCGCAGTGTTATAAAATACTTTTTGTGTTTTTTCATCGAGCTCCTGATTAAAAGAAATAGCAACATGTATTTCACTGACGCGCCTTGGATCAGCTGTCATCACTTTGATCACCTCAGCACTAGTACCTGCAATATCGATTTCCATATCACGGGCTTTAATACCAATGATCGTTAGCATACAGCTTGCCAAGCTCGTCGCTAACAGGTCGGTTGGCGAAAATGCCTCACCCTTGCCATGATTGTCAGTGGGTGCATCTGTAATAATTTCATTGTTTGATTGCAAGTGAATAGCGTTAGTACGCAAGTCGCCTTGATAGGTTACTTTTGAGGTTATCATTTTCATTCCTGTTAAATAGCTTAAACGCACTTTATAAATAGTGTAATGGAATGAACGAATAATAACTAGTAGCCAATCAATACATGAGAACACTGCTTTAACCCATCCCAAAAAAAAAAGCCCCCTTCTACTTTCACAGAAGGGGGCTTTTAGGGAATAGGGAGCTGACGATGACCTACTCTCACATGGCCGGAGCCACACTACCATTG
>NZ_JAPEHS010000084.1:0-11151 GCF_028823565.1 Psychrobacter sp. A3 | reverse complement strand
ATATTCTTTTTAGAGTGCATCGACTATATACCACATAAAAAAAGACACCTAAATGCGGTGTCTTTTTGATGGTTACTGATACTAAATAATGCAGCACCAGCTATTTGTGCAATGACGGTTTAGCCTTGCCTTTGGTTTTTGACTTAGCATCTTTTAGGCCAACGAGTGGCATACCAGCTGCCTGCCAGCCGCCAATGCCACCTTCTAAGCGATAAACGTCATCTTTGCCAATCATTTGAATGGCTGCGCCTGCCTGTACGCCCATGTCGCAGATGATGACCACTGGCTGCTGGATGGCGCGGATTTCTTCTAGGCGATCTTTTAGCTCAGTAAAAGGTATGTTGCGGCTGCCTTGAATATAGCCGGTCAAAAATTTCTTTTTGGCGCGAATATCGATCAGCTGCGCGTTTTGCGAGTTCACCATCATACCAAGCGTGTTGGGCGATATTTTTCTACCACTACGTTTGTTTTCGATGGTAAAAAACAGTACAGCAAGTACGGCTAATATACCAAACAAAAACGGGTGGTTGCCCACAAATTCTAGCGCACGATCCAAACCATACCTCCAAAAAATAAGTGTTCTATTAAGCCGAGAAGATAGCTCAATGATTTTGAACAAGGCGCTATTATACCGATTAGGTCATCTATAGTAAATGTATGATGAGCAACCTACGTTTTAATAATGCTGATTTGATACAAAGCGTTGTTAATAGGGCTTGGTATCAGCCTCTTCGCTCAAGGTCACCAGGTTTTCGACTCGGCGCTGTAGCACATCACCATCAGCTACCGCTTGCCATAACGCACAGCCTTTGCTGTTATGAGTATGTTTGCAATCACGAAACTGACAGTCACCGGCAAGCGGCGCAAGCTCAATAAAGCCTGAAATAATATCATCAGGAGTCAGATGCCAAATCCCGTACTCACGAATGCCAGGCGTATCGACGATGCCGCCTTGGGTAAGATCGTCTGGATTAAACGGCAATAAACGACTGGTGGTGGTGGTATGCTGGCCAAGTTTCGAGTTTTCGGAGATGACGTTGACCATTTGCCCTGAATCAGGCAACAGCGCATTGATAAGACTGCTTTTACCGACGCCAGATTGTCCAGCAAAAATCACCAGCTTTTTATCTATATGACGCTTGAGCTCATCAAGACCTGTTTGGGCGTCGCTAGCGGCGATGTTTTCAGGACAGTCAACCGACGTCAGTACGCTCTCGTAACCAAGAGCCGCGTATTGAGTCAAAAGCTCTCTGGTATCGACGCCGTCTTCTTGCGCGAGTAGGTCGGCTTTGTTCAATACTAATAGCGGCTTGACGCCCGCGTGATGACAGACCACTAAATAGCGATCGATCAGGGACGCCGCCGCCGCTGGTAGTGGCGCAAACACGATCGCCAAGATATCGATATTGGCAGCGACAGGTTTGAGCTTATGATACCGATCTGGGCGTGAGACAAGAGAGGTACGCGGTTTGACCGACTCGATACGGCCAAAGCCGGTATTGGGGTCAGCTGTCCAGCGTACGTGGTCGCCTGCCGCCAGCATAGGCAGGTTAGTACGCACATGACAGCGCCATATATCGCCCAACTCCAGCGCTTGCCAAAATGGCTCAGGATCATCAGGCGCAATCTCTGGCTGCACCGGTAGCACCGCAGGCAAGCTGGTGATTTGTACCTCTAGCTGCTTGCCATAATGCGCCATGACCACGCCATCCATCAAACTGTCATCGAGGCTGTCTTGACTGTCGAGCTGCTGTTTGTCAATGCGACGAATCTGTTGTTTAGTCAGTTTGCGTTGCCGTATTAATGCCATGGTTTTGACCTATTATAAAAATATTGCTAAGTGTAGCGTGAAAATTTGCTAACATACAGCCTAAACCGTCCGTGGCAGATAGTGGTTTTGTAATATCAGGGCTGATTTGGCACTGTTAAATCCCAAGCCCTCATCTTGTCACCGTAGATAAAACGGCACTTTTTATATACAAACTTGCTCCAAATATTATTGACCATAGGATATTTTATGACTACCGGCGACCATCCCAATAAAATTAAGATCAAAAATCAAGGCAAAAAAGGGCTGGTATGGATTGACTTAGAGATGACTGGACTTGACACCTTAAACGATGAGATTATCGAGATTGCCACTGTTGTCACTGACGAAGATTTAAACGTCCTTGCAGAAGGGCCGGTGTTTGCGATTAAAGTATCCGATCAGGTATTAAACAAAATGGATGACTGGAACACCAAGCAACATGGTCAGTCAGGTCTGATCGATCGGGTGCGCCGTAGTAAGGTGACGCTGGCAGAGGCTGAAGCGGAAACCATTAAGTTTTTGAGTAAATGGGTCGATAGCGGTAAGTCGCCGATGTGCGGTAACTCGATCTGTCAAGATCGTCGCTTTTTGGCGCGACAAATGCCAGAGCTGGAGCGGTTCTTTCATTATCGCAACCTTGACGTGTCATCGATTAAAGAGCTGTGCTTTCGCTGGCGCCCTGATATCTTAAAAAACTTTGAAAAGGGCGGCAGCCATCTTGCGTTAGATGATATCCGCGACTCTATTCGTGAGCTTAAGCATTATCGTCAGCACTTTTTTAAACTGATGCCTTAATAAGATTGATAAGTTAAGCTCGATAAGTAATGAGCCTGCACTTAATAAGTGAATAGCCAATCATAAAGGGTCTGCTAAATAGTTAGCGGACCCTTTATCTTATTACATCATTTTATGACATCATTTGGTTTATAAAAAATAAGCTAGACCAGTGAGCTAAATTCAACCAGTTCAAATTTAGCTTTATTGCTATCTGAGTGTGCATTAGCGATCATCACACCAATCACTGCGCTGACGGTTGGTTTACGGGTATCTTTATTTAGCCGCCGCCAATCACCCAGCACGTAGCGTTTTTTATCTGTCGTTGCTTGATGGATATCTGGACGATGGGTATGGCCATGTAGCAGCGCATCGCTATTAGCCACGGCTTGTATTACCGCCTCATCGTTGACATCCATAATGTGAGCGGCTTTATTGGCGTTGTTTTGTTGGCTTTTTTGGCGCATTTTTTCAGCGATAGCCAAGCGTTTTTCTAGGGATTTATTGAGCAGATACCACTGGGTCAGACGGTTGCGCATGATTTTTCGAAAAAACTGGTATTTTTTATCATCGGTACAGAGCGCGTCGCCATGCTCGAGACGGTAGTGTTGCTGCCCGATGGTTAACATATGCGGCTCATCAATCAGCTCCCCGCCAAACAGGTTGCAAAACGGCTGACCCAGCAGAAAATCACGATTGCCATGCATCACCAATATCTCACAGCCATTGATGCGCAGTTGTTTTAATTTAGCGATAAGCGGGGTGAGCCAGTGGGTTTGGCGCGCGTCATCTGATAACGTCAAATAAGCGTCATCGCCGATCCAGACCTCAAACCAATCGCCTAAGATAAATAAGCGTTTGAGGGCGGGCAGGGCCAGACAGTCATCAAGTAGCGCCAAAAAAGCCTGCACTAAGGCAGGCTCCTCTGGCGATAAATGCAAATCGCTGATGAATACTTGCCGCATCTCATGTGGGCGGGTCGTTATCAGATGATTAAACGTTTGCATTTATCATAATCCTTGTCGTCTATTGTCAGACTATCAGTAACACTTACTTATCACGACCTACTGAGAAACGATGGTCGCAGAGTTGATAACGACAGGCTCTTTTGGCACATCAGCATGCATGCCGAAGCGACCGGTTGGTACGCCGCGCATTTTGTCGATGACATCCATACCGCTGGTGACTTTACCAAATACTGTATAACCCCAGCCTTGCATGTTTTTGCCAGAGTGGTTAAGGAAGTCATTGTCTTTGACATTGATAAAGAATTGGCTGGTCGCTGAATGCGGATCTTGCGTACGCGCCATGGCGATAGTGCCTTTGTCATTCTTTAGGCCATTGTCCGCTTCGTTTTCGATAGGAGCATTGGTTGATTTTTCATTCATCTCAGCGTCCATACCGCCGCCTTGAATCATAAAGCCATCGATGATGCGATGAAAAATCGTGCCGTCATAATGGCCAGATTTTACGTAGTTTAAGAAGTTTTCTACGGTTTTTGGTGCTTTTTCTTCGTTGAGTTCGATGACGATCGCACCCATATTGGTGTCTAGTTGTACTACTGGCGGCATGTCTACCATGTGATATTCCTTTTTTGATTGCAGCGCCAAATGACGCTGTCAAGTGGTGGTTAAAAGTGGGTGGTTAAAAAGTTATGGCTAGTCTAACGGCTTTTTTGTCGTCTGTCATGTATCAGGCTGTTAATGGCTTTGCAAAAGCTGATAGAATAACGCAACGTTATCTTTTATCAGTCTTTTTTAATTTATCATTTTTGAGCGTGGTAACACGCGCTGAATACTTGCGCTAGGAGCAATGAGTAATGAGTGAGCACTCAAGCAATAATGCACAAAAAAACGACTTTATTCGTAATATCATTCGTGATGATATTAAGGCGCAAAAATACCCCCAAATCGTAACGAGATTTCCCCCTGAACCAAACGGCTATTTGCACTTGGGTCATGTCAAATCAATCTGTCTAAACTTTGGTATTGCTGAGGAGTTTGGCGGGGTCTGTAACCTGCGTTTTGATGACACCAACCCAACGGCAGAAAAACAAGACTTCATCGACAATATCGAAAACGATGTCAAATGGCTTGGGTTTGAGTGGGCAGGCGAGGCGCATCATGCATCAGGTTATTTTGATCAGCTCTATGCGTGGGCGGTGCAGCTTATCGAGCAGGGCGACGCTTATGTGGATTTGCAGTCGCCTGAACAAATCCGCGACAACCGCGGCTCATTTAATGAGGCAGGTACGCCATCACCGCAACGTGATGCCAGTGTCGCAGAAAACTTAGCGCGCTTTAATGAGATGAAAGAGGGCAAGTTTGCTGAAGGCGAAGCGGTGCTACGTGCCAAGATTGATATGGCCAGCCCAAACATGAACATGCGTGACCCTGTCATCTACCGCGTCATGCACCAAGCGCATCATCAAACCGGCGATAAATGGTGCATCTATCCGATGTATGACTTTGCCCATCCGCTCTCTGATGCGCTCGAAGGCATCACCCATTCGTTGTGTACACTAGAGTTTGAAGACCATCGTCCGTTTTATGATTGGACGGTAGAAAAAATCGGCTTTGAGGTGCCGCCGCATCAGTATGAGTTTAGTCGCTTAAATGTCGACCACACCATGACCAGTAAGCGCAAGCTCAAACAGTTGGTCGATGAAGGGGTGGTAAGCGGCTGGGATGATCCGCGTATGCCGACTATCGCGGGCATGCGCCGCCGTGGTTATACGCCAGAGGGTCTGCGCGATTTTTGTGAGCGCGTTGGCGTGACCAAAGTCGACAGCGTTGTTGATTTTCGTCTATTAGAATTTAGCATTCGTCAATCACTCGAGACGACGACCGCGCGCGGCATGGCGGTGCTTAAGCCGTTAAAAGTAACGATTACTAACTTCTATGATGCGGTTAGCAGCTGGGAGTCACAAAAGGCCGATAGCGTCAATGCGCGCTGGGATGAAGACGCTCAGACTCTATGGCTCAAGCAGCCAAAACATCCTAACGTCGATATGGGTGAGCGTGAGATTCCATTCACCGAAACCCTTTATATCGACCAAGGCGACTATGA
The DNA here is from genome assembly GCF_028823565.1 of Psychrobacter sp. A3. NCBI lineage: Bacteria > Pseudomonadati > Pseudomonadota > Gammaproteobacteria > Moraxellales > Moraxellaceae > Psychrobacter > Psychrobacter sp. A3. The sequence goes on along the minus strand of NZ_JAPEHS010000084.1, from coordinate 5,498 downwards.
GATTGAGCCGCCAGCCGGTTATAAGCGCCTGTCACCAGCAAAGCCAGAAATCCGCCTGCGTAACACCTATGTGCTGGCCGTGACTGAGCACATTACTGACGATGCTGGTAATGTGATCGAGCTAAAAGCGACGATTGATCCTGCGACATTGGGCAACAACCCTGAAGGCCGCAAGGTCAAAGGCGTGATTCATTGGGTATCAGCCAGCCTTGGCGTGCCTGCGACCGTGCGTATGTATGAGCAGTTATTTAGTGTCGAGGACCCAGGTAGTGCCAGTGATGTGCATCAAGTACTCAATCCCAATTCATTGACTGAGCTTGCAGCAGTGGTTGAGCCGTCACTTGCCAACGCAGATGCTGGCACGCGCTTTCAGTTTGAGCGTGAAGGTTACTTCATCGCCGATAGCGAAGAGCACACCAGTGACAAGCCGGTATTTAACCAAATCGTCAGCTTACGCGACAGTTATAAGCCAGCTTAATGCATAGCCTTTGAGCTTGCCCTTAGGGCTTAACGTCAAATTATTATGTCAAATCATTGTCCTTTTATACTGACCCATCTCTAGTGCGCTAGGGGTGGGTTTTTTATGAACTTTGCTTGTGGGATACAGGCATGGTAGTTTAATGCGCTATGCTACCTATATACTGGTTTACTTAGTGATAAATGGAATAATCGCATTACAATCCTTCACAAGACATTCATAACCAGTTTGGTACTATAAAGTGAGTTTTATTGATGCACTAGACGGGATAAGCAAATGATCAAACCGTCTCGCACATTGCAATAATCGGTTTATAATAATAGGGCGCATAAGACAGTAAGATCGGCGCTCATCATTCATATAAATAAGGAATTTAGTATGGCACATTTACGTTTAGGCGACACCGCACCAAACTTTGATGCAAGCACCACAGAGGGTGATATTAATTTTTATGATTGGGCGGGTGACAGCTGGGTGGTATTGTTTTCGCATCCTGCCGACTATACGCCAGTTTGTACTACTGAGCTTGGCCGCACCGCTGCATTGGGTGGTGAGTTCCAAAAACGCAATGTCAAGCCGATTGCTTTGTCAGTGGACGGCTTAGAAGATCACAAAGGCTGGGTCAGCGACATCGAAGAGACACAAGGCGCTGCGGTGAAATTCCCTATCATTGCAGACTCTGATCGCATGGTTGCGGATTTGTATGACATGATTCACCCAAATGCTGATAACACCGCGACAGTTCGCAGCGTGTTTATCATTGATCCAAACAAAAAAGTACGTCTGACCCTGACTTATCCAGCCAGCTGTGGTCGTAACTTTGATGAGATCGTTCGGGTCATCGATGCGCTTCAATTGTCTGATGAATATAATGTTGCCACGCCAGTCGACTGGAAAGATGGCGACGATGTGATCATCCCGCCAAGTGTCAAAAACGAAGACATCCCTGCCAACTATCCAAAAGGCCATAAAGAAATTAAGCCATATCTACGTACCACACCTGCCCCTAATAAATAAGTGGCAGTGAATGGCAAGTCGCATGATACAAAGTCTCACGACGTAAAGTTGTGAGGCTTTTTTTATATCTCAATCGTCATATTTATCTTGCCTTAGGCCTCTGGCTTAGCAAAAAACAAGAAAGCTTTGCTATGATGCGCCGAGTAGGCTATAACTATGATAGAGCGTCAGGATGTGAGCCAGATTTGAGTGGGTCGTAGCCACTCAATACGAATGCTCAGCAAGGCTCGTTAATTATTATAATAATGGCTGGCAGCGCTAAATCGTTATCTATCTATTTTACAAGGAGTTTATTATGAAAAAACTATATGTCACTCGTACTGCCCCAAACCCGCGTAAAGCTTTGATACTTTTGGCATCAAAAGGGATTGATGTCGATGACATGGATGACGTCGATGTGATAGATATCGACTTTGCAGCCAACGAGCAGATATCGGCGGAATTTACCAAGATCAATCCGATGCAGACGGTACCGGTTTTGACCTTAGACGATGGGACGGTGCTCAACGACTCACAAGCGGTCTGTGAGTATCTAGACCGCGTCTATGGCGAGCGCTCAGTGATGGGAAATGATGTAGTACAGCGCGCGCAAGTTTGCGCCATGCGCCGGATCGCTGAGCTTGAGGTGTTGTACAACCTAATGCTGGCGTTTCAGCACAGTCATCCTTCCAAGGCTCAGCGTGTCGAGCAGGTTCCCGAGTTTGTCCAGCCATCTATCGCCCGTGCTACCAAAGCCATGGGCTATTTTGAGAACGCTTTAGTAGGTCGCGACTATCTCGTGGGTGAGCAGTTAAGCTTTGCTGATATTGTGCTGTACTTGGGGTTGGATTTTGGCAAAATACTTAAAGTCGACCCAAGCAAGCAAGGTGAAAACCTAGCGCGCTTTTATCAAAAAATGAATGAGCAGTTTAGTATCAAAAATATGGCAAAAGCCAAGCCCGTAGATGGCAGTAAGTGATGAGAGATTGATACGAGAGATTGATAAGTAATCGGCTGCTTATTTCTTAAGTGTATCCTTAACTAGGGCGTGTCCTCAATTTAATCGATAGTAATCTAAATGGGTTAAAAATGGCTAAATCTGGTCAAACGGTGTCAAATAGCTGACTAATATCTCGATATTATTTGCGTTATCTTCCTTGTTTGACGGCGATTTATCTCATTTTTATCACCATTTTTAAAATGAGGACACGCACGCCCTAGCTGCTCAATTAACCTTTCAACTGCTGACAGCTTGTATTCAATTAAAACAGCCTATCTCATGATTGGCTGTTTTTTTATGCAGTGTTAATAAGGCGTTATAATCAAGCCAAGATAGAAGCTGCAAGATAGTAACTCACGACTACTAGCACTAAAACATGGATTTGGGAACTGTTTTTAAAAGATGTAATAAAAATAAACATTTTATTACATAGTGCAGTAGACACAGCGTTATAGTGAGCAATCTATCCTGAGCTTTTAGACGTTGCATAAAAAGCTTTGTAATAGAGCTTAAATGATATTTGACAGTTTTTTGCCACATCTGTTTTATACAAAAAAAGAAATCAAGCTTACTAAGAGGTACGTTGTATGGTAAGTAAAACCGCAAGACCCGCTTCGAAATGGCTGCTATTACCAAGCATGCTAGTAGCAAGCCTAGCGCTGGGCGCTTGTCAAAAATCCACTGCGCCTGCTGATGGCGACACGGTAGATCGTCATGAAGCGGCGGTAACCAGTGAAACAGATGGCGCAGCGCCAATAGACGAGATGAATGTAGAGAATACGGATACAGACGATGGCCATGATGATAAGCTGACGGTAGAGCAAAAAATGATCGAAAACCTATCGCGCTATCGTTGGACGCTATCGGATATTCAGAATGCTGGCAGTGGGCCCTCGGTATCTATGCTGGCTGATATCAAAGACCAAGTATCATTACTGTTTAATCAAAATCAAGGACAAGACACTTTGAGCTATAGCGTTGGCTGCAATGCTATGAGCGCGGTTTATCAGCTGCAGGGTAATACGTTGACCACCGAAGATAGCATGAGTACACAAATGCTTTGCCAAGATCTCAATGAGGCTGAAAATCGTCTGAACACATTGATGCAGGGTACGAGTGAGTTGAGCGTGACGACAGATGAGCGGCCCTTACTCACGCAAGTGACCAGCGATGAGGTGACGTTGACTTGGAAAGGGCGGCTGACCTCACAGGCGAAATATAATAGCAAAGGAAAAACCGTCTTTTGGGCCGTCAACGCCAAAAAAGCCCCTTGCACCGCTGAGGGGACGCAGCAGTGTTTGCAAGTCAAACCCATCACTTATGATGATCAAGGTATCAAGACCAGTGAAGGTAAATGGGCTGCGTTCACGGGCGAAATCGAAGGCTATCAGCATGACGGCAAGCATGATGAAGTGCTGCGTCTCCAGCGCTATCAGTTGGATACCGAAGATGCAGAAGTCAAAGGTGAAGAATACGCTTATGTACTCGATGCCGTGATAGAAAGTAGCGTGGTAGAGTAGGGTTACTTGAGTAAGTTGGTTGGTCGTTTTGGTTATTTAAAATGAGGCCTAGATAGCCAAAATGATTTAAGAAAACACGCGTTCAAATGACGCGTGTTTTTATGTCTGATGACTTGTAGACAAATACTTGATGACCTAACGTAAATTGCCCAAGTCTTCTTCTGTTAGCCGCCAGCGGCCTTTTTTCTTAGAGCTGCCGCGCCCGCGCATAGCGCTGTTTAATATCAGTTTGTTCATCGAATGGCTGGAGTGAGCATGACAAATCGCACAAGCAAGGCCGTCGGCGGCATCTTGCTGTGGCACGACGTCTAACGATAGTATACGGCATACCATCTCCTGCACTTGCTCTTTGGCCGCTGCGCCATAGCCGCAAACCGCCTGTTTGATCTGACGAGCAGTGTACTCCGACACCTCTAAGTCTAGTGCTACCATCGCGGCGATGGCGGCACCGCGGGCTTGACCGAGCTTTAGCGCTGAGTCTGGGTTTTCGGCCATAAATACTTGTTCGATTGCCGTATGAATTGGCTCGTCAGTATATTTTAGATGGTGCTGAGTAATACGCGTCAACCCGTTAAAAATACGCTTTAAGCGCTCAGGCATCTCCTTAGTCTCTGTGCGAATGGTGCCTGCATCGATATAGGTCAGTTTGTCGCCGGTTTGTTGCACGATGCCATAACCGGTCATACGCGAGCCTGGGTCAATCCCAATAATAATTGCCATAGTATTCCGTCTTACTTACATTTTGTTTTATATCTTAAAAATCCGCTATAAGTTTGATAGTATAGCAATCAATCCCCATATACATCATATGTTAGCCATCTTAATTTGTATGGCGCTTTATTTATTGGTTTTTATTTTATAGGACGACACTTTATGGGTCAGATCGTTGGTATCGCCATTGTTTGGTTTATTATTGAGATGCTGCTGTGGTATTTGCTTGCCCAGTTTATGAGTGGCTGGTGGGTATTTATGTGGTTTATCATCGCCGCTGTCATCGGTGTGTCACTGATGCGCAAAGGTATGGCCGCGCTCAACCCGATGGCGCAGCAGATGAAGGCAGGTGGCATGATGAATCCAGCGATGCGTCCGCAAGAGTCTACCATGCTAAAGAGTGTGGCGATGGCGGCAGCCGGTATTTTATTACTGATACCAGGGGTGCTCAGTGATTTACTAGCGTTATTGGTTGTGTTACCGCCTGTACAAAAAAAGCTGAAAGATGCGGCCAACAACTATGTCATGAATAACCAGCAAAAAATGATGGAAATGATGGCAAAACAAATGGGCGGTCAAAACCCATTTGGTGGCATGGGCGGCCAAAACCCGTTTGGCGGTGCAGGTGGTATGGGTGGTCAAAACCCCTTTGGTCAGCAGTCGCAAAACCCGTTTGGCGATGTCTTTAAACAGCATACTACCGTAGATGGTACGGCCAAAAGCGTGCCTAAAGATGTGAAAAAAATCACCAAGTCTGCCAATGATGAATGATGGTAAGTCGTAAAGCAGATAG
>NZ_JAPEHS010000083.1:0-11251 GCF_028823565.1 Psychrobacter sp. A3 | reverse complement strand
CCGCTTTTGGTGCCACATTGGCCGCCGCACTTGCTTTGAGCGCCTGTCAAAGCACCCCATCATCACCGGTCATTCAACGCGCCAACGCTACCTACGAGACCACGGGTATCGCCGATACAAAAGTTAAAGCACAACAAAACGCCATCGATAGCGCTCAAAAAACATGCCGCAGCAAGCAAGTAATTATCATTGAGGACACAGTCAACTACAATGGTATCTTGGATGAGCGCACAGGCCGCATGGTTGGACAAGCTGGCGCGGTGCTCGGTAGTATCTTTGGTACCGGTTCACCAGATTTATCGCGTGATGACGACTATGAATACACCATCAGCTTTCGCTGCCAATAACGTGATGGTGCGTAAACACAGCCGCTAGCCACTCGCCAGCCCTTCTGTTTGTCACAGCATTTATGCAGCAGATCGGTTGGCTTCTCTTTTTGTAACTGCGCTTTTGAGGTAAACTATCATCAGCTTAAAACCTCAAGCGATACACGCAGCGCTATTTCGCGGATTGTCAACTTGCCTTGCTCTCTGATTGATAGGGTTGGTTGTTTTTTTGCCGCGTTTTTTGCCGCATTGCTTTTTACAATATGGTCTCTTTGGTTTTGATAGCAACCATTTTATACCTTTTTGTCCCACTTTATACTTTTATGTCTTAGTCGGCTTTGGTCTCCTATTATGCGCAAACCCAATCTCTCAAATATCAAACAAGCCAAAGTCCTAGCCCCTGCCAAAGACTTGGCGACGTTAGAAGCTGAGCTTGCTGAGCAAGAAAACAGCCTAGAAGTCAGTTTAGAAGACACGGTGCTGCGCTTAAGTGACTACTTGTCGGCGGTAGAGATGGTGGTAAAAGAAACCTTTAACCATCGCGTGTGGGTGAAGGCTGAGATTCGCAACTTATCGAGCAAAGGCGGACATTATTATTTTGAGTTGGCCGAAAAAGATGACGATGGTAAGGTCGTGGCCAGCTGCCGCGGCAACCTCTGGCGCTTTAAGGCCGCCCGCGTTTTGGCGAAGTTTGAGCGCGCAACGGGCATGCCGCTTGAGCGCGATCTGACCGTACTGCTCAAAGTATCGGCAGGTTTTCATGCGCAGTATGGCTTTTCGCTCACGATCGAGGATATCGATCCAAGCTACACGTTAGGCGATTTGGCGCGGCAATACGCTGAGATGGTCGACCGCTTAACGGGCGAAGGACTCCTGCACCTCAATCAGCAGCTACCGACACCGTTTGATATCGAGCATGTGCTGGTCATCGCCCCCGAAAAAGCCGCAGGATTGGGCGACTTTCAGGCCGATGCAGACCGCTTAGCCAGTACCGGTGCTTGTCAGTTTCATTACCATCATGCCACCTTTCAAGGCAATCATGCGCCAAGCGAGATTCGCCAAGCCATCGTCAGCGCTCAGCAGCAATTCCAAGATACCTATCAGCGTTTGCCAGATTTATTAGTAATTATCCGCGGCGGCGGTGCGGTGGGCGATTTGGCTTACTTAAATGACTATGAGCTGGCAGCATTGGTGGCTGAGCAGCCTCTTCCCGTGTGGGTCGGCATCGGTCATGAGCGGGATAAAGTCATTCTAGATGAGGTGGCGCATACTAGCTTTGATACGCCATCAAAAGTCATCGCAGCGATTATCAGTCATCTGGCTCAGCTCATTACCCAAACGCTGCAATACCAAGCACAAATCAAACAAGCGGCCATACAGCAACTCACGATGGCTGAGCAAAAAACGTCACGACAATTGAGCCATATCCAATCACAAACCATCGGTCAGCTGACCGCACTGCGAAAAGACAGTGATTATGCGTGGCGTAGCATTCAGCAAAGCGCCCAGCGCCAAGTTAAGCAAGCCGCCAGACTCACCAGCAATCTGCGCGCGCAGACTCAATCCTTGGCTTATCAGCAATTAGCAGCCGCTTCTACTTATAGTCAAAACTACCAAAAAACAGTGATACAAACCGCCCAGCTGCGCGTCATACAAGCGCAGCGTAACAGCGAGCATCTGCGCGACATTGTCCTTTTACACCGTCCTTCTCGTGTGCTCAAGCAAGGCTATACCATGCTCACTGATGCCAAAGACAAACAAATTCTGACCAGCAGCACGCAGCTTTATCCTGAGCAAGCCATTCATATCGTCTTAAAAGATGGCAAAGCACAGGCGCAGATTGTTGAGATTAAAGACAATCACAAGAGGACAGAATCTGCTAATACGCTAACCGAATCAGACAACAACGTTTAAGAACTAATTACTTAAACCCTATTATCTACCAAAACCATTACCAGAGCTTAGGAAAACCTTATGACTACCCCGACTCGCCGACGCAAAAAAGCCGCCCCAAAAACTTTTAAGGCGGCTTACGATATTTTAAAAACCAATGCCGAGCAACTACAGCAGCAAGATGAACCCGATATCGACAACCTTATGACCACGGTCGAAGAGTCAATCGCGGCGTATCGTGTCTGCGAAACCCGCATCAATGCCGTACAGCAAGCGCTAGATGCGGCGTTTGCTGAAGAAGGTCGCACAGAGAGTAGTGATCAAAATAGCAACCGCTAGTGGCGCTTTATTATGGCGTATCCACCTCAAACACTTGGCGAAGATAGGCAAGATAGGTGTCATTATTAATCATGGTCTTGCCTGGGCTGTCAGACAATTTTGCCACAGGCTGACCGTTACACTCGACCAGCTTTAGCACGATATTGATTGGGGTGATGCCCATGTCATTGGTCAAGTTGGTGCCGATGCCAAAGCTGGTTTTGATACGGTCTTTAAAATACTGATGCAGCTCCCACGCTTTGTCCAAATCCAAACCATCACTAAAAGTCAAAATCTTAGTCTTAGGGTTTATCTTGAGCTTTTTATAATGCGCGATGGCCTTGTCACCCCACACATAGGGGTCGCCGCTGTCGTGACGCAAGCCATCAAACAGCTTGGCAAAATACAAGTCAAAATCACGCAAAAACGCATCCATACCGACGACATCTGTCAGCGCGATTCCTAAGTCGCCGCGATACTCATGGACCCACGCTTCCAGCGCCGCTTTTTGTGAATCGCGCAAACGCACATCCAATGCCTGAAATGCCTGCATAAACTCGTGCGCCATCGTACCGATCGGCGTCATTCCCAGTTTTTTTGCTAGATAAACGTTTGAGGTGCCGCCAACTATCTTTGGGGCAGCCTTGTGTAGGGTCTCCACCACATGCGCTTGCCAAGATTTGCTAAAGCGGCGACGCGTACCAAAATCAGCCACGATAAAAGGCGGTGTATCGGGGCTATAGCTGCTTTGCTCGGCTGCATAATGATGCAGTAGCTCAACTTTGGCGTCTAGCCGGCGCTGGCCTTCTGCCAAGACTTGAGCGTCTGATAAGGCACTAAAATACAATTCATTGACAATGGCCAAAACAAACACTTCAAAAAACATTGCCTGTATCATCGGTCCTTCGATATCGATGCACAGTCTGTCTTTTTCATCGGTGCTGACAGTGATAAAACGGCGCTTGAGCTTAAACAGCTCGAGATAATCGACGAAGTCTGAACGAATAAAGCGCAAACCGCGCAGATATTCTAATTCATCTTCCGAAAACCGTAACTCGCACAGACTATCTAGTTGCTGCTCTAGAGCGTCTTTGATATCGGCTAAGGGATAGACAGTATCCTTATTATTGCGGCAACGAAAGCGATAAACCCCATGCGTCTGTGGAAACTGATGCAGCATGGCTTGGAGCATGGTGAATTTGTACAAATCGTTATCAAGTAACGAGGTAATAATAGGTGCATAGGTAACGGTCATACTATGGCCTTAGAAACACAAAAATAAAAAATAACGTCACCTAATACTCAAAGCGACACAGTATATAATATGATAAACAACCAGATATGGCGCACAAACAGCACGTTTGCAGCGCGCATTCATCAGTCGTCAAGTATAACGAAATTTGCTGCCTTTTTCAGAGTTCCTGCTTTCTTGGTGCTTTTATTAATGCGTGCCCTCAATTTAATTGATAGTCAGCTAATAGTCAGCTAAATGGGTCAAAAACAGCAAAACATTTATAACACTGTACAACGCTGTCGATACCACTACGACGTAATCAGTTTGACCAAAGGCGCATAGCCTGACTGCGGCATCACATCGACGGGGATAAACTGCAGCGCGCCACCATTGATACAATAACGTAGGCCGCCACGATCCTTTGGCCCATCGGGGAACACATGGCCCAAGTGTGAGTCCGCGACCCGCGAGCGCACCTCGGTACGCACCATATTAAACGCTCGGTCTTCGTGCTGGGTAATCACTTGCATATCGATGGGCTTGGTAAAGCTTGGCCAACCGCAGCCTGACTGGTACTTATCAGTAGATAAAAACAAAGGCTCGCCCGAGACCACATCGACATAAATCCCAGGAGCAAACAAGTCATCATACTCATGACTAAACGCCCGCTCTGTTCCTGCCTGTTGAGTGATATTGTACTGAGCTTTGGTGAGCGTCTGCTGTAGCGCACTTTTATCAAACCCAGCATAACGCTTGGGCTCTAGCGCTTCTGCGACGGTGCTGACAGGCGCAAGCTTGGGTGGTGCCGTACTCTCAAGCTTATCATCGGCAAGGCTGAGATCGACATGACAGTAGCCATTGGGGTTTTTTGCCAGATAGTCTTGATGATACATCTCCGCCACATAAAAGTTGTCTAACGGCTCATTTTCGACCACAACTTTTTGCTTATATTGGCTCTGTACTCGCTTTAGCGCCGCGTCGATGACCGCTTTATCGTCTTGATCGGTATAATACACCCCAGTACGATACTGCACACCGCGATCATTGCCTTGTTTGTTTAGGCTGGTCGGGTCAATGACGCGGAAATAATACTGCAAAACCGTATCAAGATCTATCTTATCAGCATCATAAGTGACTTTTACTGCTTCAGCATGCCCTGAGCCGCGAATGACCTGCTCATAACTGGGGTTGGCAGTATCCCCATTGGCATAGCCTGATAGCGCATCGACCACGCCATCGACACGCTCCATATAGGCTTCAACACCCCAAAAGCAGCCGCCTGCCAGATAGATAGAGCGGGTATTGATGGCGTTGCCTTTGTCATTATAATACACCCCATCTTTTTGCTTGATGGTTTCAATCTTGCTATTGCTGGCTGCCGCTTGGGCGTTTGCAGGCTTGCTACTGCCAGCCTTTAGCTCGGCAAAGTCGTTTTCGGCATTGTCCGCCAGCGCATATGCTTGCTCGGTCGATATATTACCTTTGACTAAGTGTACCAAGTTGCCGGTTTTATCCAGTATCGCCCAGCTTGGATAGACCTGCACGCCAAGCTGCTTGATGATAGCGCCAGAAGGGTCAGTCAATACCGGTAGTTTGGGATACTCTGACTGCACGCCTGCATACCATGAGGCAAACTCACCCTCAGCTTTCTCATTGAGATGACCAGGACTTGCCATAGTGACTACGTTTAAACCAGAGAACTTAGGATCAAGGCGCCACACTTCGGTCTCGGCCAGCGTGCCCAAACACAGTGGGCACCAGCTCGCCCAAAACTTAACCAAGGTCGGCTTATCAGGGTCGATCACTGCTGCGCCTGTCTCGCCCAGACCTGTGGTCAATTGCGGCAATGCTTGCATCTGCCCAAGCATGTCAGATGGCAGCATATCTCGTGAGCTAGTCACGCCGCTGTTTTGCTGACTGGCACTACTGCCAGCACTATTATCAGCATTACTCATTTGGCCGCAAGCCATCAGCAGCCCAGCGCTGAGCACCGTCATCACGCCATAGCGGCTGGTGTTTTTTAGGTAGCGTGATGGTTTTGAGTGAGGGGGCTGTTTTACTAAGTGCTGTGATGGGGGTTTGGCGGTAACGTTACTTATAGAATGGCTGGTACTTGACTGAACTTTGTACCAATTTAAGTGGCGTGGTTGATCGTTTTTATCGGTAGGCTGGTTTGACATAATAGATCCTTTAACTAACACTGCTATGAGTGACAGATATTTTTATAGTACGACCATCTCTGCCTAAACACAATTCAGACAATATTAAAAACAGCGGTTTCATATTGAGTTTTTGTTAACCGTTGTATCACCGATCAAACCCTACACTCTATCGTGCAAAATGCCTTTGCTGTCGATAAAAAACGCCAAAATCAGCATCACGACTTAGTGTGCATAAACTGCGCCACATAATCATCAGCAGGGTCGTGACGTAGCTGCTGCGGGGTGCCCGTCTGTACCAAACGACCACCGTTTAAGATGCTGATGCGTTGGCCGAGCTTGATGGCCTCATCGATATCATGGGTAATAAAAACGATGGTCTTGCTCAGCCGATCTTGCAGCTCCAGCAGCTGGTCTTGTAGCTGAGCACGAATCAGCGGATCAAGGGCAGAAAACGCCTCATCCATCAGCAAAATTGGGTTGTCTGTCGCCAATGCCCGTGCCAGCCCAACACGCTGCTGCATACCGCCTGATAGTTCGTCAGGGTAGCTGTGTTCTAGATTGGGCAGTCCGACTTCATTGAGCCAATGCCGTGCAATCTCATGTCGCGCTTTGGTACTCATCTTCCGTACCCGTAGGCCATAGGCGACGTTTTGTATGACAGTCATGTGCGGTACTAGGCCGAAATGCTGAAACACCATACTGACGGTATGCTGACGATACTGCTGCAGCGCTTTATCATTGAGCGTCAATATGTCGATAGCAGACGATCCTGCTTGCGCTGTAGTCTGTGTCTCCTCTGCTACTACGGTAGCAGGCGCGCGACTAGGGTTTATTGTATGTAGGCTGGTATCGACCCATATTTTGCCACAGCTTGGGTCTATTAGACGATTGATATGCCGTATCAAAGTCGACTTGCCTGAGCCTGAGAGCCCCATGATACAGTGCAGCTCCCCTGCTTTGATGGCGAGGTTGATGTCATAAAGCCCGACCGAATACCCTGTCTGCTCTTTGACCTCGGTACTGTCCATCCCTTGCGCCAATAGCGATAAAGCTACCTGCGCCTGTGCCGTGCTGGCATTATAAATCTTACTGATATTTTCAAGCTGAATATGGTTCATCATGGTTCTCGCTATGGGGTTTTTATGCGGTTTAGCACAGCTTAGCTCGATGTAGCCGCTACTTATCACCCTATCGGACGCTTGCCAGCATCGATGGTTTGTTGGCGGGCGCGCTTGCCTTGACCAAATGCCTGAGTGATACGATCAATGATAATGGCGACGATGACGATCGCGGTACCTGCTTGTAGCCCTTGACCGATATTTAGCGTTTGAATAGACTGCAGCACATCCTCGCCAAGACCTGGCGCCCCAATCATAGAAGCCAGCACCACCATGGACAGTGACATCATCACCGCTTGATTGATCCCCGCCATGATACTTGGTAATGCTTGTGGTAGCTTAATCCAAATCAGCAGCTGACGATGCGTACTGCCAAACGAGCGCCCTGCCTCGATCATCTCATGATCGACTTGGGTAATGCCCAGCGTCGTCAGGCGAATCAGCGGCGGCAAGGCATAAATGACGGTAGCAAACAGCGCTGGCACCTTACCAATTCCAAATAGCATCAGCACCGGAATCAAATATACAAAGCTTGGCATGGTCTGCATCACATCCAAAATGGGCGTGACTATCTTACGCAGTATCTTACTGCCCGACATCGCAATCCCGATCGGAATGCCAATCACCACTGTCACCAGCACCGAGACGATTAGCAGGGCAAAAGTATCAATCAGCGCGCCCCACAGCCCAAAAGCACCGATCAAAAACAGCCCTGCACCGCATGCCAAGGCAAACCACACCTTACGAACCGCAAACCACCCTAATACCATGACGAGTAAGATAAGCAGCCATGGCGGCATCGCGGTCAATAGCCGCTCAATCGGTAATAATAAATAAGTAAGTGCCAAAGTACTGATGGTACGAAACACCTCACCGTAGTTTTTTACCACGCTTGCCAAGGTATTATTGAGCGGGGTCTCAAGTGACCATGACGGGAAGCTCGATGCAAGGCCAAATGCGTGATTATTGATGCCATCATCATGAGCGATAGTGCTATCGTTGGCTGCCGCACCTGTGAGGCTAATACCTAACTGCGCTGCTAAATTGATGGCCGCTTCGTCAGTCACCCACGTACGCCAGACGTCTGGATGCTCGCGCAAAAACACCAACGCTTGCTCTTCGCCGCTACGTTTGTTTTCACTCATCTCTAAGATAGCGCCATTGAGCGCATCGGCACTAAACTGTACGTTATTAAAAACATCAACCAGCGCTGGGTGGGACGCTATAAACGGGGTGGAGACAGCAATCCCCAAAGGAGAAACGGGAAAGCCTGAGACGCAGTCAGCGCTGCCATCTGCGCGCAGCAAATCCTGCCAACAAGCATCATCGTGCGCAGGAAACTCAAGCGCGGCAAAGTCGTATTTCGCCATCAACCCTGTCGGCTGCCAGTAATAAAACAATAAGGGTTTGTGCTGCTCAAATGCAGACGATATCTCGGCATCAAGTGCCGCGCCCGTACCGGGGTGCACGTTGTTAAAAACACCGTCCAATCCTGTATTTTTTAGTAGCCGCGTATTAAACACCTCACAAGTCCAGCCAGAAGGGCAATTCATAAAACGAGCACTGTCTGGATCTTCTGGGTCTTCAAACAAATGGGCATACTTGGGCAGATCTTGGTAGCTGCGCAGTCCCGGATTTTCTTCTAGCACGTATTTGGGCACATACCAGCCTTGGGTTGCACCGCCTTTGAGTGTATCGCCGATGACAGCAACTTTATCTTGCGCAATGGCCTGCTCCATGATCGGTGAGCGCCCAACCCACTGCTCACCGATGACTTGAATATCGTCTTGCGACAGCGCGGTTTCGAGCGCAGGGCCAGCACCTGGCACCTCCTCGACCGCACACTCATAGCCATCTTCGACGATATACTTGAGTACCCCAGAGATAAACTGACCACTCTCCCATGTCAGCGCGCCAAATTTGACAGGTGATTGGCAGGCCGCCGAGGCTGCCACGGGCAGGAGTAATGTACTCATACAGAGTAAACTTAACGCAATCCATTGGCGCATGCTCATTCCTATTGATGATGGGTGCCGCTCGCCTATACCTACACGTAAGTATGAACGAATCTCTTGCGTCAGTAGCACGCATGAGCGATTGGCTTAAATGATAGGTTGCCGTTGTTTAGAGGTACTACAAAGTGTAGCGACTTCTCACAGAGATGACAAATGCTTATTGTTCACTACCCATGCGCAGTCTACCGCTATTTGGCCAAAAAAAAGCACCTACCTAGGTAGATGCATAAGTATGCTTAAAACGTGTCGCCATAAGGCTGTATCAGGCATGGCTACACTGAGCATGGCTACACTGAGCATGGCTACACTGAGCATGGCTACACTGAGCATGACTATATCAGACACAGTGACTTACAAGGCGACTGTGTTTGAGTGCTACTTTAAAAATAGAGCCATGGCTTTTTTAAACAGTCCACCATAAGGCGGTAGTAGTAAATTCATGCCGTTGAGCTTGGCCTGTACAAACACAGGCTTCATGTGACTAAGACGCTCAAATCCTGCCTTACCATGATAAGCACCGGTGCCCGAATCACCAACGCCGCCAAAAGGTAAGTCGTGCTGCGCCACGTGCATGAGGACCTCGTTGACACACAGACCACCTGAAACCGTGCGATTACGCACTTGCTCTATATCGCCTTGATGTTCGCCAAATACATACAAAGCCAGCGGACGCGGGCGCGAATTGACCAAGTGAATGGCATCATCTAGCGTTTCGTAGTGTATCAAAGGCAAAATCGGCGCAAAAATCTCATTTTCCATGACCTCACTGTCTAACGCAGGCTCCCGAACGATCACAGGCGGCATCAGGCGTGTTTCGCTGTTGGCCTCAATCGAGGTCAGCGCATGCACCTGCTCGCTTGGTAGCGCGTTCAAATAGCCTTTTACGCGCTCAAACTGCGCGCCATTGATGATGCGCGAGTAGTCAGGATTGTGCTCAATATCAGGATAGTGCTTATCCATCCAGTCTTTTGCCGCTTGGATAAATGACTCATGATAACGACGGGGAATCAGCACATAATCAGGGGCGATACAGGTTTGACCAGCATTTAGTGTCTTGCCCATCATCACGCGATTGACCACCGATTCCAAATTGGCATCATCCAAGACGATCACCGGCGACTTACCACCCAGCTCTAACGTCACTGGCGTCAGATTGGGGGCGGCGGCGGCCATGACTTTTTTGCCGACCGCTGTCGAGCCAGTATACAGCAGATGATCAAACGGCAGCTCACTAAAAGCCACCGCGATATCGACCTCGCCCAGCACCACACATATCATATCGGAGGAAAAATAACGAGCCACAGCATCGGCGAACGTCTGCGCAAACTTTGGTGCCGCCTCACTCATTTTAATCATGATTCTATTGCCAGCAGCGAGCGCATCTATCATCGGGCCTACGGCCAAAAACAGCGGATAGTTCCAAGGCACCATGATGCCGACCACCCCTAACGGCTGCGGCTGGATTTCGTTATGGGCTGGCATATACAGTGCCGAGATCGGCGCACGCTGGGGCTTCATCCATTTTTTGCCGTGTTTTTTGGCATGACTAATCCCTGTAAAACTCGGGAACAACTCAGCAAACTGCGTCTCAGACTCACTACGATGGCCAAAGTCAGCGCTGATTGCACTGGCAAAGCTGGCTTGGTTGTCGCTGAGCATCATTTCAAGGTTATCCAGCTGCGTCTCACGCGTGGCCCAGTCGTTTATCGGCTGCGTACGGCTCAGCGCTTGTAGATGCTCAAATTGCGCTCGCATCTCTTCGGCGGTGTGCGCGATACTAGAGGTTTGGTGCGGCATATGCTCATTGATATTTTGGGTATTGTCTGTCATGTCTCTTCCTTGTTATATGCGTTGGGACTGATATACTTTTTTGGGCGAGCGGCGCTGTATCTCTATCGCACATCCTGCCTGTCTTTGTCTTCAGCAGACCCAACCAAAATCCGTCATAAAAAACAGTCATAAAATTGTATCCCTTACGCTTTGTAGACGCTTCGACGGGCACTTTAATGTAGCGCATCGCCTGAGCAATGAATAGCTTTTTAAACTGACTAGTGCGTTTTTTTAACAGAGCAAAAGTCATCGCTTACGCCGCATCCAAACTTTTTAATTTCCAAATTTTTATTTGGTCGGCATCTAGGGTGTGTCCTCATTTTAAAAATGGCGATAAAAATGAGATAAATCGCCG
>NZ_JAPEHS010000082.1:0-11219 GCF_028823565.1 Psychrobacter sp. A3 | reverse complement strand
TTCAGCCAGCGCAAATAGTGCTCGATATGGCGGCTAAAGGTGAGGTGTTCTCTGATGAATAATGTAACGACTGACTTGATGACTGATTCAATCATAAACTCTATGACAGACTGCTTACAAGGGCTGCGAGTGGTTGATTTGACGCGTAACCTGCCAGGGCCATTTGCCACGCGCCTGCTGGCCGATTTGGGTGCAACGATCATCAAGATCGAACCCAAAAATGGCGACCCTGCTAGAGCCTTCGGTGAGCTGTTTGCCGCATTAAACCATGGCAAAACTACCGAAAGACATGACTTTCGGGACCCCAAAGGCATTGCGGCTATCAAAGCACATATCAAAGATGCCGATGTCATGCTCGATAGCTTTCGCCCTGGTGTGTTAGCAGGCATGGGATTGGATGCCAAAACGCTGCATACGCTTAATCCAAAGCTTGTGATGGTATCAATCACTGGCTACGGCGTGACGGCCAAAGAGTCCAATGAGAGCGCTGCGATAGATGCGAGTGCGATCAATCACCCACGAGCCAGTCATAATTGGGCGCATAAAGCTGGCCACGATATCAACTTTATGGCGATGAGTGGTGCCCTTGACCAATTAAAAACCGCAAGTGGTGAGCAGGCCATGCCCAATGTACAGTTTGCAGACTTGGCAGGCGGCAGTGATACCGCTGTCATTGCGCTGCTCGCTGCAGTATTTGCCGCGCAGCGTACCGGCAAGGGTCGTCATATCGCGGTCAGTATGATCCACAGCTTATACCAGCATCTGGTCATGCCCAAGGAAACGGGCGCGCTGGTCAAAAGCTTTTCAGGAGACATGTCTGCGCCGCATTTTGATTTTTTGGGCGGGCTATTGCCTTGTTATCGTTTGTATAAAACCCTTGATAATCGCTATATGGCGGTTGGCTCATTGGAGCTGAAGTTTTGGCAAGGGCTGTGCGAGGCGTTGGCACTGCCAGCACTAAAAGACAGCCATTGGCAGCTTGGCGTCATGCCAAACTCCCCTGAGAGCCAAGCGGCAGCAAAGGCTGTGAGCGATGCCTTTGCCAGTCAGACACTCGCCCATTGGCAGCGGCATTTCGCACCCATTGATGTTTGCGTTACCCCAGTGCTTAGCTTACAAGAAGCCAAAGCGCATCCGTTATTTGCCCATCAAGACAAGTACTACTCAACGCCTGGGTGGCAGCTGGTCGAGTGAGACTGTATGAAATGTGCAACGGTTGGGGAAGATAAATGATAGGCTAGATAAAAATAACAGTGACCAAGGACGTCTTTAAATAAAAAGGAGTTTACTTATGAAGGCAATTACCCGTTTTTCCAATAGCTTGATGGAAAAATACTTACCTGATCCATTCTTGTTTGTGCTGATATTAACCTTAGTAATTTTTGTGATGGGCTTAGGGCTCACTGAGTCATCTCCTATAGAGATGGTCACGTATTGGGGCGATGGGTTTTGGGCGCTGCTCGCCTTTTCGATGCAGATGGTGCTGGTGCTGGTCACAGGATTTGTGCTGGCAAGTAGTCCGATATTTAAAAAAGGCTTGGGTTACATTGCCGGTTTTGCGCATTCACCCAGTAGTGCGATTATATTGGTCACCCTCGTGTCTTTAGCAGCAAGCTGGATCAACTGGGGTTTTGGTTTGGTGATTGGCGCGCTATTTGCCAAAGAGCTGGCCAAACGGGTTCATGATGTCGATTATCGTTTATTGATTGCCAGCGCTTACTCAGGCTTTATCATCTGGCACGCTGGGTTTTCAGGATCGATTCCGTTGTCTATTGCCACAGAAGGGCATCCGTTTGTTGATACCATTGGTGTTATTCCAACGAGTGCCACCATCTTTGCGGGCTACAATTTAATTATCGTCGCGGCATTGGTGATTATCGTGCCTCTACTAAACCGCATGATGATGCCAAAAAAAGGGGACACCATCACAGTCGATCCAAAGCTGCTGGTGGATCCTGTCAGTGAGACACTACCAGTTAAATCAGAGATGACACCAGCTGAGCGTTTGGAGAATAGCTGGGTTTTATCGATGGTGATCGGTGTGTTAGGCATTGCTTTTATTGTTTATTATTTTGTCCAAAATGGGTTTGCCCTAACGCTAGATTTGGTGAACTTTATGTTCTTATTTCTCGGCATCATATTTCACGGAACGCCCCGAAACTACTTGATTTCTATTCAGGAGGCGGTCAAAGGTGCAGGCGGTATCATCGTTCAGTTCCCGTTTTATGCCGGCATCATGGGGATGATGACCGCCTCTGGGCTGGCAGGGGTGATGTCAGAGGCCTTTGTCAGTGTGTCGACGGCGCAGACGCTACCACTTTTTGCTTTTTTAAGTGCAGGATTGGTCAACTTTTTTGTCCCATCAGGGGGCGGGCAATGGGCAGTGCAAGCGCCCATTATGTTAGAGGCGGCCGACATGCTGGGCAGTGATCCGTCACGAGTGGCGATGGCGGTGGCATGGGGCGATGCGTGGACCAATATGATTCAGCCGTTTTGGGCACTGCCGGCTTTAGCCATTGCAGGACTCAAAGCCAAAGACATCATGGGTTTTTGTGTCATCGTGCTGCTTGTCAGTGGTG
This sequence comes from Psychrobacter sp. A3, assembly GCF_028823565.1. Classification (NCBI taxonomy): domain Bacteria; kingdom Pseudomonadati; phylum Pseudomonadota; class Gammaproteobacteria; order Moraxellales; family Moraxellaceae; genus Psychrobacter; species Psychrobacter sp. A3. The sequence goes on along the minus strand of NZ_JAPEHS010000082.1, from coordinate 8,640 downwards.
TGGTGATTGGGCTTGGCCTATTGTTTTTATAAATGCTGCTTTTATAAATATATAAATATAGTGAGTTCCGTATAAAAACGATACAGTTCCACGTTGACATATAATGTATCTGTTTTATTTAGAATCGACTATGTCATTTATATAGACGTTTTCTGCATAAACGTTGTTTGTATAAACAAAGCCAGACCTTGCCTGCTTTAGGGGTGAGGTCTTTTTTATGTTAGTCTAGGGCGTGTCATCGATTAGCACGTATAGTCGCTTGAAAAAAACGGCTAAGCCTTGCGATCTCAATGATGACATGTCTAGTGATTTTGATTTTATTGTGAGAAATATGATGAGACCTTCCTTGCCGCTCTTATATTCTTTTCGCCGCTGTCCTTATGCCATGCGTGCTAGGCTTGGCCTTGTGTTTGCAGAGCAGCAAGTGGTGCTGCGCGAGATTGTCCTAAAAGACAAGCCGCCGCAGATGCTAGCGATTAGCCCAAAAGGCACGGTGCCTGTGCTACAGCTTGCTGATGGTACTGTGATTGAAGAGAGCTTTGATATCATGATGTGGGCGCTAGGTCAGCATGATCCAAACCGCTTGCTTGATGCTCAGACTTTGTCTCAGGCCAATGCCCTAATCGATAAAAATGATAATGAGTTTAAGCATTGGCTGGATCGCTATAAGTATGCGGATCGTCATCCTGAGATGAGCCAAGAAGAGTATCGCCAGCGCGGCGAGGCGTTTTTGCAGATATTGGAGACGCAGCTGACCAATAGCACTTATCTACTCGGAGATGGCATCAGCGTTGCTGATATTGGTATCATGCCCTTTGTCCGTCAGTTCGCCCATGTGAATCGCGAAGTATTTTACCACTTGCCGTATCCACACCTGCAGCGCTGGCTGAAGCATTGGCTGACGCATCCGCTGTTTTTGCAAGTGATGACGAAGTATCAGCCATGGCAAGAAGGAGACGAGGTGGTGATTTTTCCATCCTAGCTCATCTTAGCTTTGTCCAGTCCTAGTCTGGGATTTAGTCATGTCGCCAATATACCTTGACCACCACATCGCTACGCTCAAGCCCCAGTCTTTTTTGTAATAAAGGGCGGAGCGCCTTTGCGGTTTTTGCCTCTAGAGCGCCCCATACTTTGTCGATTTGCAATGGCTGCTTGGCTAAATAGTCCGCCAGTTGTCTGTCGATCTGCGGCGCGACGTTTTGCCCTACCGAGGCAGGATCCATTATCATAGGCAGTACGGTAAAATGACGGTCGATATGATGTCGGGCACTGTTTTTGCTGCTGTCTTTGGCATCGATGCTCAGTGTGATGTCATCAAAATACTCTTGGTCAGCGGCATCTTGGGTGACACAAATGATCAGCGGCGGCATTGGGTTGTCCCATAGCTCTAATAAACGTGCTGCTGTGGGCATGGAAGTCTCATCGACGATCAGTAGTGTCTGTCCTGTGTGTAAATGCGCCACTTTTTCAGGAAACTCTCGTTTGGTGACCACGGTGTCACCTGCCTGCAGTGCCATGGCCCAATTGCCGCCTGAGGTATCGCCATGCAAAAAAACATCGACCCATGCTCGCACGCCATCAGCGCTCCGCCATGCTTTTCTTAAGGTGTAGTAGACCTGCGCTCGGGCGGGCGGCGCGGTGTTTTTGCTAGGCTGGCTGCTGCTGGCTGTCATCGTGTTATGCGCCAAATCGAACAAATACGCGTAGCCTGCCTCGTTTGTAGGCACGGTATCTGGGCTAGAGCTGTCATGACGATGGCCTTGTGAGTCCATACTAAGCTCAAGACGCAGCATGTTTTCACTGACTTTATAGCTGCGCTCTACGACAAAGACCTGCCGAGTTAGCTTGATGGTTTTTTTGCCCAGTTTTTTATCTGCTCGCTGCCGAAGCAAAATATACTGCTCTTGTAGCTCATCGACTTGCGTGAGGGGGCGGCAAAACCAATAAAGAAAGACTGTGGTTGCCGGTGGCTGTCTTTGGAGTTGATAGGCCGCGTCGCCAAGGGTTTGGCTTGCAGGCAGATACCTTCTGCATAAATCGCAGTTAATTGCACCTCTGTATGCTCAAGTTCAGCTGCCCATAATGGGCTAAATGCCCGCAAAAACTCAAGCAGCTCATCGATGTGTTCTTCATTGATGTGAGCGATGATGCCCGCTATCTCAGGGTCGTTTAGATCGGTATAGAGCTGGGCTTGATCGTCTAAGTAGGGGGTAGTTACAGAAGAGGAGGCGAGGGTCATAGGTATACTCACAAACAACAGATATTCAAAAAATTATTTATATTAAAGGTAATGATAATTTTTTTTGTTATCATTTACGAGTTGAAATTTATTAAATTTCTAAAAAGTAGACAGACTGGCAGGTAAAACGATTTATATCGTCTCTTATAACTGGGATAATGTGGTTATAGTCAAATCTAAATAAATCAGATACATGGCTATGTTTATTTTAGAAACCTCTTTTACTGATATGTCGAATGAGAACCCATAAGTTATGAGCACTGATGTTAAGACCCCTTTGGCTTTTAGAAAATACCCATCGACGACCGCTTTGCAGTGTTTTGAGACGGCAGCTCGGCATTTGAGCTTTACCAACGCCGCGCAAGAGATGCACATGACGCAAAGCGCTATCAGTAAGCAAGTCGCGCAATTAGAGGAGATGCTGAACCTGTCGCTGTTTTATCGGACGCCGCACCGCATCTCCTTGACGCCCGCTGGCAAGACTTACTATTTAGAGGTGTTAGAGATTCTCAAACATATCGAGGCGGCGACTACCAGTCTGATGTCAAACAGCGACAATTCAGAAGTGCTGAAAATCATCTCGCATCCGACCTTTTGCTCGCGTTGGCTGATGCCTGCGCTCAATGGCTTTGGCAGGGCTCATCCGTTGATTAATCTAAATATTAAAGAGCTGGCTGGGCCGTGTTTTTGTATGGTGACGGGATTTGGGGAGGGATGGAGTCCATCAAGCTTTTTGATGAGTATAATGTGGCGGTTTGTCATCCGGATTATTTGGCTGGCAAAGCGCCTTGTACGAGCAACATCGCTCAGTGTACCTTGCTACAGCTCAGCTCTCGCCCCAGCGCTTGGTATGAGTATTTTAGACAGCAGGGTATTCGTATCGAGGGCACCTTTGTCGGCCCACGTTTTGACACTTTTCATACGAGTATATCGGCGGCATTACTCGGCTATGGTATTGCTTTGGTGCCACTACGGCTAGTGGCGCCAGAGTTGCAGTCAGGGTCCTTGGTGCGTGCGTGGAGTTATGCAGCAAAGGGCCGGGGTGCTTACTATATAGCTTATCCATTGTCTTTGGGTAATTCACACAAAGTCAAAGTTATTGTAGAGTGGATCTCAACTTACCTGCAACACTCAAACGACCCTAAGCAGGACATAGAGTGTGTACGGTAAGCTAAAAAATCAATGCATGCTCTTGGGTGTCAGCTGCTCATTGTCAATGCTTTGTTGATGAGGTTTAATAATTGATGGGCTAAGTAGGTGCTGCTACCAGATTGCTACCTGCCTGACTACAGGCCAACTTATGGCCGGTTTTTTATGCCAATGACAAAAAGGAATGACGCCATAACTATTCTTCGTTTGCTGATGATAGGCGGGTTTGCTCAAATTATTATCTATCTAGTCAAGGAAGATAAGAGACAGCCATGGAGCAGCAAAAACACCTGAATAAAAAAGGACACATACTTGTGAGCCATACCTTTATCAATAGCGATGCTATTCACCACAATTTTTCTATCGCCATGTCAGAGATGTACCAAAAAGAAGTGCCGTTATATGGTGACCTCATCGATTTGGTGAGCGAGGTAAATACCAACGTATTAAATAAACAGCCTGATATTAGACAGCAACTTGAGCACACCGGAGAGATTGATAGGCTAGGTATGGAGCGCCATGGCGCGATTAGACTGGGCACCGCGGACGAGCTAAGCATGATGCGCAGGCTGTTTTCGGTGATGGGTATGCATCCTGTTGGCTATTATGATTTGGCGCCCGCTGGCGTGCCTGTGCATTCTACGGCTTTTCGAGCGCTTGACACGCAGTCATTAAATAACAGTCCGTTTCGCGTTTTTACTTCTCTATTGCGTCTTGATCTGATTGATGATGAGGCCTTACGGCAAGAGGCGATGGCGGCGCTAGATAAACGCAAAATATTTACAGATAATGTTATTAGCTTGATTGAGCGCTTTGAGGAGGAGGGCGGGCTGACGGCGGCAGACGCTAAGCAATTTGTCAAAGAAGCGTTAGAAACCTTTCGCTGGCATGACAAAACACCCGTCTCAAAAGCGCTTTATCAGCAGCTATTAAGCCAGCATGGACTTATTGCTGACGTCGTCGGTTTTAAAGGTCCGCATATCAATCATTTGACCCCTCGAACCTTAGATATCGATGCGGTACAAGCTGGTATGCAGGCAAAAGGTATCCCGCCAAAAGCCATTATAGAAGGGCCACCGAGACGGCGATGTCCTATTTTATTGCGTCAGACCAGTTTTAAGGCATTAGAAGAAGCGGTTAGCTTTAAAAATCCTAACGGCGGCTATGAAACGGGGCATCATACTGCGCGCTTTGGCGAGATTGAGCAGCGCGGCGTGGCTTTAACACCCAAAGGCCGAGCGCTGTATGACCAATTGCTTAGCCAAGCTCGCGGCCAGTTAGGAGTGACGCCAAATGCCAATAACGCCTTGGAGTATTATCAAGTTTTAGAAAGTGCATTTGCAGCGTTCCCTGATGATTATCGAGCATTACATGACGAGGGGTTGGCGTATTTTTACTATCAAGCGGTCGATAGCGATACAGATAACGAGCCAATGCTAGATTCTATAGGCGTAGAAAACGTAAATGACCCTTTATCAAAGCAAGTGATTACTGATTTGCTTGAGCAAGGAATGATTCGCCTAGAACCTATTGTCTATGAGGATTTTTTACCTGTCAGTGCGGCGGGGATTTTTCAGTCCAATCTGCATGACGACAGCACAAACGACAATGAAAACAATAATGAAAAAGACGAACACAGCGGCAAGCAAAGCAGTGGTGGCATTAATTCTAATAAAGAAGCGTTTGAGAGTGCTTTGGGCGCTCAAGTCTACGATGAGCTTGAGCTTTATCAAACGCTGCAAGCAGAGAGTCTCAAAGCGTGTTTGGGACAACTAAATAGTAAGGTTTTAAAACGCGTTATCTAAAACCGTGATAGATAATTGGAACTGTTAATGAGCATTCCAAAAAGGAATGGCAGTACGAAATTAATTATTTTGCAACTTAGCTGGGTGCAAGTTAAGTTAATAGGTCTTCAAGGAAGCATAAATTAATAAAAGGGATGGAATATGATTAAGCAGTATATGGCCGCGATGGGTGTCAAAGAGGACCAATATCAAAATGGTGACTTTGAGGTAACCAGCCCGATTGATGGCTCGGTGATCGGCAGCATAACCTTGGACAGCGTTGATGAGGTCGATACCAAGATTGCCAATGCCAAAAAAGCTTTCAAAGAGTGGCGCGTGGTGCCTGCGCCAAGACGTGGCGAGCTGGTGCGCCTGCTCGGTGAAGTGCTGCGCGAGCATAAAGAAGACTTAGGCATGCTGGTGTCATTTGAAGCTGGCAAGATTAAAGAAGAAGGCCTAGGCGAAGTGCAAGAAATGATTGATATTTGCGACTTTGCCGTCGGGGTGTCGCGTCAGCTTTATGGTTTGACGATTGCGTCAGAGCGTCCAGGCCACCACATGCGCGAGACATGGCATCCGCTTGGGGTGATTGGTGTCATTTCAGCCTTTAACTTTCCCGTTGCGGTGTGGTCGTGGAATACCGCGCTGGCCATCGTCTGCGGTAATCCGGTGATTTGGAAGCCTTCAGAAAAAACCCCGCTTGTCGCTTTGGCCTGTCAGGCACTGTTTGAAAAAGCCTTGACCAAATTTGGCGATGCGCCAGAGCATCTATCACAAGTCTTACTCGGTAAAACCGATGTCGGTAACGCCTTGGTGGAGCACAAAGACGTGGCTTTGGTGAGCGCCACCGGCAGTACGCGTATGGGCCGAGAAGTCGGGCCAAAAGTTGCCAACCGTTTTGGTAAATGTTTGCTTGAGCTTGGTGGTAACAACGCCATGATTTTGGCACTAAGTGCCGATTTAGACTTAGCGTTACGCGGCATTTTATTCTCCGCGGTTGGGACGGCAGGCCAGCGCTGTACGACATTACGTCGCCTATTTGTCCATGAATCTATCAAAGACGATATCTTACCGCGCATCAAGTCTGCTTATGAAACCGTCAGCATCGGTCATCCACTAGAGGGCCATCTGGTCGGTCCGCTGATCGATGAAGACAGCTTTAATAATATGCAAGCAGCGTTGGAAAAGGCGCGAGAAGCAGGCGGCACGGTTACGGGCGGCGAGCGCGTCCTTGCAGACAAATATCCTAACGCCTATTACGTGACACCTGCCATTGTCGAGTTTGACGAGCAAAACGATGTCGCTAAAAGTGAAACGTTTGCGCCGATTCTGTATGTTATGACCTACCAAGACTTTGATGAAGCCATTGAGATGCAAAACGATGTGCCACAAGGTCTATCGTCATGCGTCTTTACCAATGATTTGCGTGAAGCGGAAACCTTCCTCAGTGACCGCGGTAGTGATTGCGGTATTGCCAATGTCAATATCGGTACCAGTGGCGCTGAGATCGGCGGGGCGTTTGGCGGTGAAAAAGAAACCGGCGGTGGCCGTGAATCTGGCTCTGATGCGTGGAAAGTCTATATGCGCCGTCAGACCAATACCATCAACTACTCAAAAGAGCTGCCACTAGCGCAAGGCATTAGCTTTGGTTGATAAAAAGGTGAGTACAAATTTTTGTTGATTTGATTTATTTATCTACAAACTGCCAAGCCTAATTTATAGAAGCTTGGCAGGCCAAAAATAATAAGCAATCAAGGATTGGTTGCCACTCCCATCGACGACTACTAAGGAAGGTAGAACTATCATGATCGATGATAAATCGCACGACCCCGATGTAGATGGCTATGGCCCATCTTCTAGCTTTTTACTGGATATTGCCCCTCTGTTACTGACTGCTATCATTCTGATGATACAGTTCTTTGTATTTAAAGATTTTACCCCTCACATTCCTCTTGCTTGCGGCATATTAATCACCGGCTTATTTATGAAGCTGCGTGGTCGTCATTGGCAAGGTATGGAAGAGCGTTTTTTAAAGGTCATCAAAATTGGTTTACCTGCGATGATTATCTTGATGGGCGTGGGCATGCTCATCGGTGCATGGATTATCGCCGGCACCGTGCCGACCATTTTGTATTACGGCTTTAGTATCTTTTCCCCTTCCTCGTTTTTATTTTCTGTTTGTATCATTTGCGCCATTATCTCTGTCGCTACAGGCACCTCGTGGGGGACTGTGGGTACCGTGGGCCTTGCGATGATGGGTATCGGTTTGGGGCTTGGTATCCCAGCACACCTAACGGGCGGTGCGATCGTTTCGGGGGCTTTTTTTGGTGACAAAATGTCGCCGCTATCAGACACCACTAACTTAACGCCTGCTGCTGCTGGCGTCGATCTTTGGGATCACATCAAAGGTATGTTGCCGACGACCGTTCCCGCCATGATTACTGCTTTGGCTATCTATGCGTGGATAGGCATGGGGTATGGTGATGACAGTATTGACCTGTCGTCTATCCGCGCGCTACAAGACAACCTAGCGGCCAATTACAATTTAAGCATCGTCACTTTGCTACCGGCAGTGGTGGTGATTGTCGCCGCTGTGATGAAAATGCCAGCGATACCGACGGTGTTAAGCGGGGTGCTGGTAGGCTCTGTGATTGCTGTGTTTATGCAGGGCGTAGCGGTGAGTGAGGTGTTTGATGTGTTACAAAACGGCTTTGTCAGTGAGACGGGCTTTGAGGTAGTGGATCAGCTGCTGTCAAAAGGCGGTGTCATGTCGATGACGTGGGTCATCAGTTTGACCATTTTTGCCTTGGGTTTTATCGGTGCGCTTGAGCACTACGGCACGCTTAGGGCCATCATGGCAAAGATTAATAATTTTGTAAAATCGCGTCTGGGTCTGGTGTTTACCACGTACGGCAGTGTGCTCAGTGTCGGGGCACTCATCGGTGATGTTTATACCACTTGTGTTTTGCCAGGCCGTTTGTTGCAAGACAAATATAAAGAGATGGGCTATAAACGTACGACATTGACGCGCTCTATCGAAGACGCGGGGACACTTTTGTCGCCCCTTATCCCATGGAACATGGGTGGTAGCTTTGTGGCAGCGACACTCGGTATCGCCACCTTGACCTATGCGCCTTTTGCCTTTGCCTGCTGGTTGTCGCCTTTATTTGGCCTGCTTTGGGCGTTCCTTGATAAGTTCATACCGCGTGAAGAGCCGACCACAGCAAAGCTCGATACCAATGCTTCACTAAGTGAAGTATGCTAAAGGGAGTCTGATATGTTGCAAGAGCAGTGTTTGTGGAACATGACGGCGCCTAATATTGACGCATATAGTCAAATGAGTAGCGATACCCAAGCGGCGGTGTGCATCATTGGCGGCGGCTATACTGGACTGTCTGCAGCAATTCATCTGGCTGAAAAAGGCGTCAAGGTTGTCTTACTTGAGAGTCAAAGTATCGGTAGTGGCGG
>NZ_JAPEHS010000081.1:0-11249 GCF_028823565.1 Psychrobacter sp. A3 | reverse complement strand
CCGCCACGACCACCAGCACCACTCTATCGGCCGCCGCCATCAGCGCTCATATCATTAAGATAAAAACATGGTTGGCTGAGTTTAAGCAGCTGCCACTGGCCGAAATTGAGCCTCATCTATACGTGCACCGTGATACCCATGCTCTGACGCATTGGCTGCGAGTGGCCGCAGGTTTGGACTCGATGATCTTGGGTGAGCCGCAAATCCTTGGTCAAATCAAACGTGCCGTTCATTTGGCACAAGACCAAAAAGCCTTGAGTAATCAGCTCGGCTGGATTGTCGACCAAGTCTTTGCCGCGGCCAAACGCGTGCGAAATGAGACCAAAGTAGGCGCGCAAGCGGTGTCGTTGAGCTTTGCTGCGGCCAAACTGGTCACGCAGATATTTGATGATTTGCCCAGTCGGACGCTATTGGTCGTTGCCGCAGGAGAGATGAACCGCTTGGTGGCGACGCATATCGCAGGGCTGGGTGTGGGGCGAGTGATTATTTGTAATCGCAACCCTGAGCGCGCCGAAGCCTTGGCGGCCGAATTGCGTCATCCCAATCGCCGCGTCGAGGTTAGAGCACTCGCGGAGCTGCCGCAAGTGCTGGGTGAGGCCGATATTGTCAGTAGCTGTAGTGGCAGTATGGATGTTCTCATTGATAAAACCATGACGCTACAGGCACTCAAACGCCGTCGTTATCAGCCGATGCTGATGATCGACTTGGCAGTACCGCGCGACATCGACTCGACCATTAGCCGTATCGATGATGTATATCTGTACTCGGTCGATGATTTGCAGCATGTGATCGCAGGCAATATCGAGCAGCGCAGGCAGGCAGCTGTCGATGCCGAGTTGCTGGTCAGTCAGCTGGTCGTTGAGATGGATCGCCGTTTTCAGGTCCGTCAAGTTGGCAAAGACATCCAGCAGTATCGTGCCCGTACTCATGATCAGGTGGACAAGCTGCTACAGGCTTCTATCGCCAAGCTACAGCAAGACAATGCCGATCCCGAAGATATCCTCACCGAGCTGTCACGTCGCCTTACCCAAACGCTGACCCACGCACCATCCAAGCTCATGCGCAAAGCCGCCCGCCAAGGCGACAGTGAGCTGCTGGATTTTGTGGTCTCTGGACTCCAAGACGCCCACCGCCGCCGCTAAACGTCTTACTCGCCCGTTCACTAAACACGGGTTGGTTTTTTGGTAGATTACCCCCTATAATCAATAGGGCGAAAAACACAGGTTATACCCATCCAAAAATCCGACAACGAGCAAGGAGCATTCCATGCCTGCATTACGCCAAGATATTGATCCAAACGGTCTATTAGAGTATTCAGTGGTCTATACTGACCGTGCCCTTAACCATATGTCAGAAGTCTTTCAGCAAGTGATGAATGACTTATCGAGCGACCTAAAATCTGTCTATAACGCTGACGCCGTCGCTATTGTTCCGGGATCGGGTAGTTATGGCATGGAAGCGGTAGCCAATCAGCTGGCCAAAGATCAAGACTGCTTGATCATTCGTAACGGTATGTTTAGTTATCGCTGGACGCAAATTTTAGAAAAAGGCAATCTTGCCAAATCTTCTACGGTATTAAACGCCCAGCGCGAAGATAGCGACGCGCCAAAGCCTTTTTCACCGGTCGATATCGATGAAGCGGTCGCTCAAATTAAAGCGCATAAGCCTGCGGTCGTATTTGCCCCGCACGTTGAAACCTCAGCCGGTATGATTCTGCCTAATGACTATATCAAAGCTTTGAGCGAGGCCACTCATAGCGTTGGCGGCTTATTGGTCATTGACTGTATCGCCTCAGGTTGTGTCTGGCTCGATATGAAAGCGCTTGGTATCGACGTGTTGATCAGTGCGCCGCAAAAAGGCTGGAGTAGTACGCCTTGTGCCGGGCTTGTGATGATGAGCGATGCGGCCGTCCAGCGCGTAGAAAATACAGAATCTAATAGCTTTAGTCTGGACTTAAAGAAGTGGTTAGAGATTATGCGCGCTTATGAGAATGGTGGTCACGCTTATCATGCGACAATGCCAACCGATAGCTTGCGCCAGTTCCGCGATACTATTACAGAGTCTAAAAAGATCGGTTTTGATCAGTTATGTGAGGCGCAGTGGGAGCTGGGTAAGCGCATTCGTCAAGTGCTCGAAGCCAAAGGGATTGCGAGCGTGGCAGCTGAAGGCTACCAAGCACCAGGCGTGGTGGTATGCTACACCGACCGTGATGATATGCATAAAGGTAGCGCTTTCGCCGAAGCTGGCGTACAGATTGCCGCTGGCGTGCCTTTGAAGGTAGGCGAGCCTGATAGCTTCAAAACGTTCCGCGTAGGACTATTTGGTCTCGATAAGTTAACCGATATCGACGGTGCGGTTCAGCGTTTTGAAAGCGCTCTTGAGCAAGTATTAGCAGAGCAGTCTGCTTAATAGCTACTTTGGCGCTTACAGGCTTCATATTGGAGAATATAACCGTCAATAACCCAAGCATTTAAAAATACTGAGCCTGTTAATGCAGTCGCTCAGTATTTTTTTAGCTATTTATTATATTTTAATATATAATGTTTTTATATAAAACAAAGTAGCTTTTGGATCTCTCATTATGGGTATACAAATAGATTGGCAAGTTTTTACGCCTATTTCATTGGTAGGCGGTCTCATATTAGGCGTAGCGACGGTTATCTTACTCTTAGGTATTGGCCGTATAGCCGGTATCAGCGGTATTACTTCAAGCCTGCTACAGCCAAAGCGCGTCGAGATGTGGCAAGTACTGTTTATTGCAGGTTTAGTTCTCTCGCCTTTACTCTATAGTGTGTTCAGACCGCTACCTGATATAGAGGTTACGACCTCTTTACCGCTGCTAATTGCAGCAGGGTTGTTAGTCGGCTTTGGTACGCGCTTAGGCTCAGGTTGCACGAGTGGTCACGGCATCTGCGGTAATGCGCGCTTGTCGCCGCGCTCAATGGTAGCCACAGCGACTTTTATGGCGTTTGGCATCATCACCGTGTTTATCGGTCGGCAAGTATTAGGCTTGATTTAAATGGCTGTTATGGCGAGAGGTTTTGAGAAAAAGAAAATAAATAGTGAGAATGAACTATGCTAAAAAATATCATCGGCTTACTAACAGGACTGCTGTTTGGCTTAGGACTGCTGATATCGGGTATGACCGATCCGGTTAAGGTGCAAGGGTTTTTGGACGTCTTTGGCGCGTGGGATATCTCACTGGCCTTAGTGATGGGCGGCGGCCTTGCTGTCGCTATCGTTGGGGTGCAATGGGCTCGGCGGCAGCGCAAGAGCTGGGTAGGCGATGAGATTGAGATGCCGACCAAAACTAAGGTTACCAGCAAGCTTGTCATCGGCGCGATGCTGTTTGGTATCGGTTGGGGCCTTGTCGGTATCTGTCCGGGCCCAAGCATTGTGCTACTGGGGACAGGGCACTGGCAAGCGTATGTATTTGCCGCTGCTATGCTGGCAGGTATGCTCATCTATCAGTGGGTGGAGCCAAAGCTTGATTGAGCGCTGGTGACTTAAATGACAATACCCATATATCAAAACTGATGCATCAAAACTTATGCACCAAAAAGCTCAGCCTAACGATAGTCGTTAGGCTGAGCTTTATTATTTAGTGTTAATAAGGACTTATCACTAATAAATACTTATCACTAATAAATACTTAGCATCAATAAGTATTCTGCATAGCGCTACTCGGAGCTAGCGGTGACTTTTGGTGTCTCATGGGCTAATGACTTGGCCGCTTGGCGCAGCTCAAACTTTTGTACTTTGCCCGTGCTGGTCTTCGGAATTTCAGCAAAGATAATATACTTGGGTACTTTAAAGCCTGCTAAATGCTGCTTGCAGTGTGCCATGACAGTGTCGCGCTGCAAGGTGCTACCAGCATGAATCTCGATAAAGGCCACGGGCACTTCGCCCCATTTGTCGTGCGGTGCGGCGACGACGGCGCAGCTTTGGACGGCAGGTAGTTTGTATAAGACGTTTTCGACCTCAATACTTGAGATATTCTCGCCGCCTGAGATGATGATGTCTTTTAGCCTATCCATAATTTTGATATAGCCATCAGGGTATTTAACGCCTAAATCGCCAGTGCGAAACCAGCCGTCTTTTAGCGCCTCATCAGTGGCTTTACGGCTTTTTAGATAGCCTTTCATTACCATGTTACCGCGCAGTGCCAGCTCGCCCATCTCCTCGCCATTGGCTTCAACCGGCTGAGTCGTGCCTTGTTTAAAGACCTCAAAGCCTGCCATTAAGTGTGAAACCACGCCTTGACGCGACTTTTTTTGCGCGCGTTCAGCGACGTCCATGTCTTGCCATTCGGGCTGTTCAGCGCAGACGGTGACGGGTCCATAGACTTCGGTCAAGCCATAAACATGGGTGATATCAAAATCCATCGCCTCCATTGCCGTCAGCATCGTCTCTGATGGCGGCGCGCCAGCGACCCAGCCTTTGACCTTATGATCAATCGCGTCTTTGTACTCTTGTTTACCGCCCGCTATCATATTATGCACCACAGGCGCCGCGCAGTAATGAGTGACCTTGTGCTTAGCGATTAATTGTAAAATCAGCTCGGCATCAATCTGGCGTAAGCAGACATTGACGCCTGCGCGCTCGGCGATCGTCCACGGGAAGCACCAGCCATTACAATGAAATAGCGGCAGCGTCCACAAGTAGGTCGGATGCTTAGGCATATCCCAGTCTAAGATATTAGATAGTGCGTTTAGCGTCGCGCCACGATGATGGTAGACCACGCCCTTTGGCTTACCAGTCGTGCCAGAAGTATAATTGAGCGCGATAGCTTCCCATTCATCCTCAGGTTTTTCCCAATTATCCAAATCATCTGAGCTGGCAATCAATTCCTCGTAAGTCATTTTGCCAAAATCTTCTACCTCAACGGCTGCATCTGTCGCATGAATGACGATCAGATTAGGAAAAGTCTCGTCGATAATCTCCGCCAAATCCGCAAATTCGCTATCCATAATCAGCACTTTGGCCTCAGAATGCTGCACGCAAAAGGTTAAGGCATTGATATCGAGCCGAGTATTCAACGTACAAAGCACACCGCCCGACATCGGCACCCCAAAAGCAGCCTCAACCATAGCAGGGGTATTAGGCAGCATGACGGCTACGGTGTCATTTTTATCGATACCCAGTTTGCGCAGGCCATCTGATAACTGACGGCAACGTTCAAAAGTTTTGCTCCAGCTCTGGGTGAGGTTGTTGTGCTGAAGATCATCGTAGATAATGGCGGCTTTGTCAGGGTAGACCTGCGCGCTACGAATAATAAAGTCGATAGGGGTAAGTGGTTGATAGTTAGCAGGATTCTTACCAAGGCCAGTATGGAAATCAGTCATAGCGATAGTCCTTTATCTTATTTCGGGTTTTACTATAATTTAAATACACTGTGATGATGGTTTTGCTTTACCAATTCAGCAAATATTTCAATTAAAAGCGTATTCATTATAGCCAAAGACAGCGCAGAAGTCGGTTAGATTTGTAAGAGTCGTTTAAAACACTGAATAGAGTTGAATATAAATGATAAATAGCTTGTGTTCACTCATCAGTCGTTTGTCTGCATAGCTGACGACAAAGCGGTTGTGTTACGATAGTAGTCATATAAGGTTTAGCTCTTTTGCACTATGAACCCCTCATCAACCTGAATTTACAAGGATCGTCACATGAGCGCTAGCAGCCCTGAGAATCGCAAAGCCAGCAGCAATAACACCATCAATATTGCTCAAAGCAATGAGCACTACCCGCATCTTTTTGAGCCGCTAGACTTAGGCTTTACCACACTCAAAAACCGCTTAGTCATGGGCTCTATGCATACCGGTTTAGAAGATCGTTTCTATAATTACGGCAAGCTTGCTGCTTATTTTGAAGAGCGTGCCAAAGGCGGCGTGGCGATGATGATCACCGGCGGTATCTCGCCCAATCGTGAAGGCTGGCTGCTCCCTGCTGGCGGTACCATGAATACTAAAATGGACGTTATCAACCATCAACGCGTCACCCGCGCCGTACACAAACACGATAGCAAAATCATCATGCAAATCTTGCATAGTGGTCGCTATGGCTACCATCCGTTTATCGTCTCCTCCAGCCCAATCAAATCACCCATCACGCCGTTTAAACCGCGCAAAATGACTATCAAAAACATTGAGCAGACGGTCGAGGACTACGCACGCTCTGCCAAACTGGCCAAGCAAGCGGGTTATGATGGCGTTGAGGTCATGGGCTCTGAGGGCTACTTACTCAATCAGTTTTTATCGCGCCATGTCAATCAGCGCAGCGATCAATATGGCGGTGATATCAATGGCCGTATGAAGTTTGCCGTCGATGTGGTCAAAGCCGTACGTAAAGCGGTGGGCGAAGACTTTATCATTCTGTTCCGTTTGTCAGTGATTGACTTGGTCAAAGACGGCAACGTCATGGACGAGGTCATCACAGTCGCCAAAGCGCTAGAAGAAGCGGGCGTGACCATTATGAATACTGGCATTGGCTGGCATGAAGCACGCGTCCCGACGATTGTCACTAGCGTACCCCGCGCCGCTTTTGTCGACTTTACCGCTGAGATTAAAAAGCACATCAGTATCCCAATGATGGCAGCCAACCGTATCAATATGCCGGATACGGCAGAGGATATCGTCTCTAATGGTCAAGCGGATCTGATTCAGATGGCGCGTCCGTTCCTCGCTGACGCACACTGGGTCAACAAAGCCAAAAAAGGTCAAGCCGATCGTATCAATACCTGTATCGCCTGTAACCAAGCCTGTCTTGATCATACGTTTGAGAATAAACGCTCGACTTGCCTTGTTAATCCGCAAGCCTGCTACGAGACTGAGCTGGTCTACAAAAAAACCAAAAACCCACAAAAAGTCGCGGTCGTCGGTGGCGGCGTCGCTGGTATGTCAGCGGCTCATGTTGCAGCCTTACGTGGTCATGAGGTCACGCTATTTGAAGCGCGCGATATCTTAGGCGGTCAGTTTAACTATGCCAAAGTCATCCCAGGTAAAGAAGAGTTCTTTGAAACCATTCGCTACTATATTAATGAGCTTGAGCACCTAGGCGTTGAGATTAAACTCAATACCAAAGTCGATAAAGCGATGCTTGAAGATGGTAAATTCCAGCATGTGGTTGTCGCCACGGGCGTCGTACCAAGAAGCCTTGAAGGCAAATTAGAAGGCGCGGATCTACCGCAAGTGATCAGCTATGCTGAGCTGCTATCGGGCGAAAAATCAGTCGGCGATACGGTGGCAGTCATCGGCGCCGTATTGGCTTCGATGTCAGCGAATATCTAACCGCACGTCATGGTCAGCCATTGGATGAGCTCGGCCCTGAGACCTTAAAAGACCCAAGCTACCGCCCTGAGCCGCAGTCTATTAGCGAGTGGCGCGAGGAGTGGGGCGTCACTGACGATACTAACTATCAAAGCGATGGCGGTTTAATCCGTCCTGAAGGCATCAAGCCGATTCGCCAAGTGTATCTGATGCAGCGCACCAAAGGCCGCTTAGGCGCAGGTCTCAATAAAACCTCTGGCTGGGTGCATCGTGCCCATATCAAGTCGCACGGCGTCATTCAAGTGGCAGGCGTTCAGTACGAAAAAATCACTAACGAGGGCATTTGGGTGACCAATCCGCAAGGCCAAAGCCAGCTGCTCCGTGTCGATAGCGTTGTCGTCTGTGCCGGTCAAGAGTCGGTGGTTGAGCTGATGCCAAACGTTGGTGATGCGCCAGACGCGCAGTATCATTTGATTGGCGGTGCAAAGCTCGCTGCTGAGCTGGACGCCAAACGTGCGATTCGTGATGGCGCTGAGGTTGCGGCGAGTATTTAAAAGTTTAATTTTTGAATTAAAGTTTTAAATTGAAAGGACGGTAGGGGAGCAATTTCCTGCCGTTTTTTATTTCGTAAACTGTGACCCTTTTTAATGCTATAGGGGTTCTTCGATATCACCTAATGTGAGTCCAGTTTCTTGTGTGCTATAAATAATGATACCTTTATCGTCGATTTTACCATTCATGACCAATCTACTGATTCGATTACTGGCTTGTTGATTGCCTTGATCGGCTGCCTTTTGATACCACTCAAAAGCTTTATCATAATCTTGCGGCACACCATAACCGTTCTCATAAAGACCACCGATGTTAAGTTGTGCTAAATCTAATCCTTGATCAGCGGCTTTGGTATACCACTCAAAAGCCTTGTCATAGTCTTGCGGTACGCCATGACCGTATTCGTAAAAATTACCAATATTATTTTGAGCGTCAAAAGATCCATTGTTAGCTGCTAATAGATACCACTGCATTGCTTTTTGATAATCTTGCTCAATACCAATACCCTCATGATACATAATCCCGAGATTGAATTGAGCATCAGTGTATCCTTGGTTAGCAGCTTGTTGAAGCCATTCAAGTTTTTTTATCTCATCTTGCTTAACAGCAATACCTTCATGATACATAACTCCAAGATCGAATTGAGCATTAGCATATCCTTGGTTGGCGGCTTGTTCAATCCACTCAAATGCTTTTTGATAGTTTTGCTCTACGCCCAAACCTTCATAATACATAATACCTAGATAATGTTTAGCAGGTGCGTAGTCTTGATCAGCAGCTTTTTGAAACAGTTCAAAAGCTTTGTCATCATCTTCAGGGACTGAGTCACCCTTATAATAGGCAAGGCCGAGCTCGTATATCTCAGCAGCAGTGCTTTGATTAGGTAATATAGGTGTGTTTGAAGACTCCGCTGAACAAGCAGAAGTTATTAAGCTACTGGATAGCACTGTCGCTAGCAATATAGATTGAGTTAAGGTATAGAATTTTTTTTGATACATTTAATTTTTCTTGTCACTCAGGTGTATAAGGATAGTCAAATTTTCTTTGAAAACTTATAAAGTGTTCTTCCTTGTCATCCAAGCCTCCGATTGAAACTACTAATAATTGCTTATCTAACTTGGAGTAAATAGTCTGTTTTAAATTGATGTTATCAGAGTTTAAGCATACCTTCTGACCATTTTTTAAGGAAAAATAATCTTTATTTGCAGGTTTAATTTGTATTTTGACATGACTACTTACTTCTGCGTTCGGGTCTAATATAACAAGCTCTTCCATTTTGATATAATTAAAGTTTATAGGATTATCCATGACAGTGGCAGAGCTAAATATTGGCATAAAACATAGGTCACCTTTACTGTTTTTCGATATATCAACACTGCCTTCAATAGGAGGCCTATGTGTAGGATAATCTTGAAAACATCCAGAAAGACTAAGCGATATCAACAAAATGTTTAAGCTTAAAAAGTAAGATAAAAGTTGGGGCTGTAGTAGATAAGGATTAAATATCACACCATTTTCTCAAGGTTTTCAGATGATTAGAATGTGTCCAAGCGCGCTGCAATGCTGTCTTGACTGTATTTTGCGCCCGTCAAAGCTGCTTTTAACACATCAATCAGCTCGACGTTGAGCGCATCAGAAAAGATGGTCGATTAAGTAGTGATAGACCTTGTTCCACGACATCACATCCAACACTGTGACGCAGCCCTCAGATATCGCGCCAACATGTACATAGCGGTTATTATCGCCATAATGTATCGGAAACCAAACTTGATGGCATTTGAGTTTGGAATGGATAAACCTATTGCTATACAAGATCGAACTATTCTACAGGTTGATTTGGACTAACTTGCTTATAAGTTTTACCTTCTGGTACGAGTATGCAATCGACTTCTTTTTGAGACTCAGTAGGTTTACAGTATCTCATTGTCTTAGTATATTGATATACCCTATCATAGACATGCTCACCTTCTGCTAGTGGCGTAAGGTATATACTACCCATATTTATTGACACTGGTGTATTGATATCCAAAGCTGGCGTAAGTAAAGCTATGCCATCCACGTTAAATAAGCGACGCTGATATCCGTCGCCTTCAATCATGATATCAGCGTATTCATAAATGAATTGCAGCTGTTCTCTATCGCGTCTATGTCTTTTATCATCTGAGACGACCATAGGCGGCAAGGTAAACTTACCTGTACTATCAGAAGTTGTTTGATGTTCATCCGTTAAGTAAATACTTACATCAGTAACAGGCTGCTGAGTTTCACTGTCTAGCAACTGGCCTGAAAGTGCTGGCGTGACGTAGTAATCAGTAGGCGCTAGTATCAAGCAAGCACTTAATGGAACCGTTAGCACACCGATAAAGGCAAATAGTTTATAAGGCTTCATTTGTAACTCCATCTGGTAGTGGCATACAGTTGACTTCTTTTTGAGACTCATTAGGCTGACAAAATGTCATGTCATCAATGTACTCATCTTCAACATCGTTAATATCCACACCTTCTGGTAGCGGCTCTAAAAACACCTTACCCAAATGAATATGATACGGAACTTCTGAGGTATGCTTGACTTCAAGTTTCTTGAAGCCAGAATTGCTAAAGACTTTTCTTCTATAGCCTTCTTTATATAAATCCAAATCACCTTCAGTCATGAGGTTTATTCCCCTGCCAGTATAAGAGGTGGTATAATCCTCTTTATAAGAAGGTAGTCTAAAGTACCCATTATGATCAGTCATTGTTGTATCTGCACTGGTTTGTAAAAGAGAAGCGTTTTCTATAGGCTTATTGGTGGTTTTATCCAAGACTTGCCCAGTAATGATCGGAGAGGCATAGCTATGGATGGCCTGTCCTGCTGAGCAGCTTAAAATACACAAAGAAACAAAAGTGCCAATAATTAAACTGCTTGATGTCCTAAATATGCTCATAAACGTGCTACCTTTTTATAAAGTAAGTTGCGATATCGCTAGTAATCCAAGTACGTCTTCTTCACTAGCGACTACCTTATCGTAATAATCATCTGGATTATCACCTTTAGCATATTTCATTAAATCATACTCACTACCTGTAGCAGTGTATGTGCCATTCACTGCTTGTAAGATAGTAGACGAACCTTTATGAGTTTTGGAATAATGCTGCCCGCCATTGGCCAGTAATATCTCATGACCTATTTCATGTGCAAATACTCTTTTGAAAATCTTATCAGCGCTACTTTTCCGCCGGAATCTCCATATTTGCTTACCGTGCGAATCAATGAGTAGCAAATATCCAACATTATAATAAGTCATCCTTGATGCTTCCCAGTATCTAGAGCGTCCAGGTACACTATTGGTATTAAAGATAATATCCATTTTAGGCATGCTATTACGATCAGTAATCTCACACTTGGTAGATACTTGAAACTTCTCTCCATGAACATCGATATCAAGTCGT